>JBBQMX010000297.1:0-3802 GCA_038329375.1 Pseudomonadales bacterium
ATGATGCAGCAGGTGCTGGTCGATCTTGACGTGATCGAATGGTAATTCACGCAGCAGCCTTAGTGACGACAGCCCACTACCGAACCGGTCCAGCACAAGTCCTATCCCCAGCTTTTTTAGTTGAGTCAGTGTTAGAGCGGTTTCATCCATGCGATCTGAAAGAATCCTTTCATCAATTTCAACCAGCAAAAGTGCCGGGTCCAGTCGGGTCTCCCCGATAATCCGGCCTAGCTGCTCGGTCAGCCTGGGGTGATTGTACTGGCGTGATGACAGGTTAATGCTGATTGGAACAGGGTATCCGCTCATCGTCTGAATAGCGCGGGCCTGGAGGCACGCGTTGTGGCACACCCACTCACCCAGCGCCTGGAGCTGGCCGGTCTGTTCTGCCACCTCGATGAAATCTTTGGGGATTAGCATACCCTTTTCAGGATGGTGCCAGCGAAGCAAGGCTTCAAGCCCGGCGATTTTTCCACTCCGCGCATTGATAACAGGCTGGTAATAAAGCTCGAACTGGCCGGTTTTGATAGCTTCCCGAAGCTCACGCTCCAGAGACACCTGTCGCAGCATGTCATCGTTCATATCACTTGAGAAAAACTGAATATTGTTGCGGCCTGCTTTTTTTGCCTTGTACATGGCCATATCGGCATTTTTCAGCAATTGCTCGTAGCTACGCCCATCATCCGGCGCCAGCGTGATGCCGATGCTTGAGGTAATAACGACCTCACCTCCTGGTACGTCGATAGGCCGGGTCATGGCGTCGAGGAGTCCTCGAGCGACTTTTTCACACCCTTCTGCGCCATTCACCTGACTTAATAATACTGCGAATTCATCGCCGCCCAGTCGGGCAATGGTGTCCTCTCCACGGAGGTTCTCGCCGAGACGGCGAGCAATCTCCTGTAACAAGTGGTCGCCGGCGTCATGGCCGAGAGTATCGTTAATACGCTTGAAATGATCGATGTCCAGACCAATCAACGCGCAATGATGACCATGGCGCAACGAGCTGGTTATGGCCTGACGGCAGCGATCTTCGAACAGTCGCCTGTTGGCGGTATCCGTCAGTACATCGTAATGGGCAAGATAGTGAAGCTGGTCCTGGGTACGGCGAATCTCCGAGATGTCCTGGCCGATCAGAATCAGCTGGGCGCGTCCGTCGTCCTCATCTTCATGGAGACGGTTCAGGTTCCACAGTATTGTGTGAAGATTTCCGCTGACGCTTTTGATCCGGGTTTCGATCGTGTCCTGGGTAAGTCCGCTGTTGAGCACCTTTAAAATTTTCCAGGCCAGCTCGTCCTTTTGCGCCTCGGGGATAAACGCATCGGTCAAGGTCTGACCAACGGCTTCATCACGGCTGTAACCAAACAGGGTTTCTGCAGCGCCATTCCATTGGCGAATCTGGATGCGATCATCAATCACGACAATCGGATTGGAAGCCGTTTCAAACAACGCCCGATAATGTCTCGAGGAGCGTCGGAAGGACTTCTCCGCCTGCTGGCGAACAAATATTTCATCCTTCAATTCGTAATTGGTTAACTGTAATTCTCGTGTGCGTTCTTCAACCAGAGCTTCAAGCCCGTTTTCGATACGCTCGCGATCTTCCAGCAAAACCCGGACATAACAGGAAGCAGCTACCATCATGGCGATAATCGTTTCGGTCAGCAGATAAAGGTTACCATTTTCACTCAGAGGTAGCGCAACAAAGGAGCAAGAGAGCCCGCTCAGCGCTGCGATAGCGATGGCGAGCATGGCGCCCGGTAATGAAAACCGAGTGGCGGCCCAGGTCATCAGGGGCAACAGCAGAAACAACGTCTGAACAGGCTCATAGCTCGCCATGGTGATGACAAACCCAAGCGTAAGAAACCAGACGAACCATTCGGCTGGGCGCTGGACCCGGCGTGGAAAGGAAGACGCCTTGCCCATGGCAATGATAGCAGGGGCGATGATCAGGCTGCCCAGAAAAGCACTGAAGGAGCCCCTGAGCAATAGGTTGTCGCCGGTTATCGCCAGTTCAGCGGCAGAGGCAAGGCTGTGAAATACCAGCGGAACCGTGGCCACGACGGAGGCGAGGGTCAGGGTACCAAGCAGCCACAGAAAGGCTTTGTAACTGACCAGGGGAGCGGGCTGGCGGGAAGTCTTGTGGTAACTCCACCAGGCTACTGCCGGCACAATGAAGCCATAGGCTGAGAGCACTATGAGCATCACGGGCGTCATTTTGATCGTTTGAGCTACTGGAATGAGCGCCTGAACCCAGGCGGAAACGATGGCACCTACAAGAACCATTGGCAGTGCCCGTGAGCCTGACAGAAACAGCAGGGCAAGTCCGTAGCCTGAAGGTAACCAAAGCGCAGGCACATAGGTGCCGGGTGTATTGAATGCAGAACTTACCACTGCGAGAATCAGGAACATCGCCAGATGCCCGACCCCGCTTCGCCACTGTAATCCCCGGAATTGTAACTCAGTGATATTCAAGGGCGTCCTTACCTGTCTTGTGGCTGAGTTGGTGCCAATCGATATGCGGCATCCGGCGTTCTGTACTGGTCGTTGTCAGGGATCAGCTCTCTGTAAAATTGCCACTCTGTCAAATGGGCACGCCAAGCCTCATGGATAGGTCTATCGCGGTGACATCCTTGGTCAGAGCTCCTATCGAGATAAAATCAACACCGGTTTCAGCTACCGCTACCAGCGTGTCAGCGTTTATGCCACCTGAGGCTTCAAGTTTAGACTTTCCGCTTGCCAGCGCAACTGCCGCACGCATGTCTACCAATGAAAATTCGTCCAGCATTATGACGTCCGCCCTGGCGGCCAGAGCCTGCTCAAGTTCGCCAAGATTCTCCGTTTCTACTTCCACGGGTCGTCCAGGTGCCGTTTCACGGGCAGTCGTTATTGCAGCTGCAATGGAGCCGCACGCTGCAATATGGTTTTCCTTGATCAGGAACGCGTCATAGAGCCCGATACGATGGTTGTGACAGCCTCCGCAGGTGACGGCGTACTTTTGAGCCAGCCTCAGCCCTGGCAGGGTTTTGCGCGTATCCAGCAACTTGGCGCTGGTGTGTTCGACTTGGCGTGCATAGAACGCGCAACGGGTTGCAACTCCCGACAAAGTTTGTAGCCAGTTCAGCGCAGCCCGTTCAGCGGTCAGCAGGCTTCGGGCATTGCCTTCGCAGGAAAACAGTACCTGGTCAGGTACCGCTTCATCGCCATCCTGGACGTGCCAGGTCAGGGAAAGCGTGGGGTTTACCTGGCGAAAAACCTCTTCAACCCACGCTGTTCCAGCAATTATGGCGCGCTCCCGAGTGATAACTCGCCCCGTTGTAGTTCTACCTGCCGGTATCAGCGCCGCGGTGATGTCACCATCACCAATATCTTCTCTGAGGCTGTGTGCAACGCCTTCAATTCGCGCCTGTCTGAGCAGGTCCGGGGGTATTTGGCTCATGTTCAAATAAGGCTCTGGCTGGCAACAGAAAATGATTCACGATTCTATAGTTTGTTAAAGCCGGGGCCAACTTAATCCTGTTACACGATCAGCCCACATCTGACCCAGCGCGTCAGTTTTTGTCACTTGGTCAGCAGAGCCTCAGTGTTTTTACCGTGCCAACTTGGGGCGTCCAGATCACTATGACGTTAATATTCGGCTTAATATGTGAACCCGTTCAGGCAAACACAAAAGGTGACAAATCCTGACACAAGGTGACGTATCAAGCGCCTAGTATGCGTAATGAGAGAGTACTAATTATAGAGTACTAATTAATGTAAAACCGGAGTAGGCCGTTATGGCGCAGGATAACAAGGTCGTCAGTCTGAAAGG
>JBBQMX010000298.1:0-3798 GCA_038329375.1 Pseudomonadales bacterium
TTGCAACCACAGAACGAGCGATACGGCGTGAGAACTTCTCCTCGCCGTATCGCCAGATAACGTCCGCAATCTTTTTTTCGTCTGCGCTATTGAGCCACTCTGCGGCGCTCGGCGCCTGAAGCGGATTCATGCGCATATCAAGCGGGCCGTCCCGCATAAAACTGAAACCCCGGTTGGCATCGTCCAACTGAGGCGAAGAGACTCCGAGGTCAAACAACACACCGTCAACCTCAGACCAACCCTGCTGCTCAACCACGGATGCAATATCCGCAAACGAGTTATGGCTGATATTGAATCGGGCATCTTTCTGCGCCAGAGCTTCGCCATGACGCACGGCTTCCGGGTCCTTGTCGATTCCCAGCAGTTGGCCGGTTGCAGACAACCGCTCAAGAATCAGACGGCTGTGACCGCCACGACCAAAAGTACCGTCTACGTAGCGTCCACCGGAATCACCAACCAGATAATCAACTGCGGAGTCCAGCAGCACCGACTGATGCATGGATTGCCCGTTCCTGTCAGGCGTGCGCTGACTATTCATAAAGACAGCGCCTCCATTTCAGGTGGCATCACGTCGTCGTCAGAAGCTCCGTCAAGCCACGCAAACCACCGGTCCTCGTTCCAGAGTTCAAGCTTGCTGCCCTGTCCGACCACCATAAGTTTTTTCTCGAACCGGGCGTAATCCCTTAGCGTCGGCGGCACCAGCACTCGGCCAGCGGAATCCAGCTCCAGTGGCGTGGCATAACCCAGCATCAGGCGCTGAAGGCGGCGAGCTCTCCGATGCAGATTGGGAAGCGCTTCAATTTTTGGACGCAGGGCCTCCCACTGGGAGTCCGGATAGATCAGCAGGCAACGCTCCTCTTCGGTATCCGAAGCATTGGCAGTCAGCACAATACGGCCGCCACAAGCGCATGAGAGCTCCTCACGCACTCGCGCGGGGATCGCCAAACGACCCTTCGCGTCCATATTGATTGAATGACTACCAAGAAAATTGCTCATCCGTGCCGACTCTGCCTTTGGTGATAACCGCTAAGGTAAGATTCCTGGCTCGGGCGTGGCGACAATATCCATTCTCCACCACTTCAAGCCCTAAACTGCTCCAAAAAACCACTTTAAACCACTTTTCCCCACTCCCGCACACTATAGAAACACGCAGAACACAATGCAAGCACCGCATCAGGCGTCGCACATGGGAAAGTTTCTTTACTGACAAGGAGTTACGAGCGAAGACTTGTGATGCGGGACACATTACGAAAAAGAAAAATAGTTAAATCAAATACCTGCGATTAATATTGAAGACAATAAATGAAGTTTAAGATTATTTAGCTATATAAAGACTTGGGGGGAGAACGATCAGGCTCACGAAACTGTGATTACAGCAGCCAACCTGATCGCCATTCAATGAAGTGAGTTCGCCGATAAGCCGGGTTCTGTCTAGGACAGTCATTCATCTAGAGCCTGCGTCACCACAGGCTTCAAGCAACCTACCCGGGTCCAGCGCGGGCCACGCCATAGGACCCCTATTTGGTCTTGCTCCAGGTGGGGTTTTCCATCGCCGTGAACTGTTACCAGTCACGCGGTGCGCTCTTACCGCACCATTTCAACCTTACCGGCGCCCGAAAGCGCTTAGGCGGTATACTTTCTGTTGCACTTTCCGTCGGCTCGCGCCGCCCAGGCATTACCTGGCACCTTGCCCTTCGGAGCCCGGACTTTCCTCCCCCAGCGAACTGGCGGCGACTGTCTGGCGAACTCAGGCGAGACAATACCGATCACCTTCCTGCCGCGCAAGCAAAACCGTCACGCATCCTTGATATCCAGCACGCGCTGATAAAGTTCGTTTTTGGACAGCCCGGTAAGTTCCGCCGCCATTCGTGCAGCCTTCTTTACCGGCAGCTCCGCTGTCAACAACCGCAGCAGCAGATCAACATTCAGGTTGGCACCTTCCTCCGGCGCCTGCGTTGCGCCGTGGACCATTACCACAAACTCACCTTTGACCGCATATGGGTCAGCCACCAACCGGTCCGCCACCGCACCAGCCGCACCGGCGTAGAAAGTCTCAAAGGCCTTGGTCAGCTCACGCCCGAACACAACCTCTCGGTCAGCGCCAAAGGTTGCCGCAACCTCAACCGCGGTTTCAAGTATCCGATGAGGCGACTCATAAAAGACCAGGGTTGCCATTTCATGTTTGAGTGATTCAAGCGCAGCTCGACGCGCTCCCCGTTTGGCCGGTAAAAACCCCTCGAACCGGAAACGATCTGTCGGCAAGCCGGCGGCACTCAGGGCGGCGATCAAAGCACAAGCGCCCGGGATCGGCACGACGACCAACCCGCGGCTGCGCGCCTCCCTCACCAACACATAACCCGGGTCTGATATCAGCGGCGTGCCAGCATCAGATACCAGCGCTATGCTGCTACCCTTTTCCAGCAGATCAAGCACGCCATCGGTGCGCTCACGCTCATTGTGGTCATGTAAGGCAAGCATTGTTTTCTGCAGCCCGAGATGCTGAAGCAAGCGGCGGCTATGACGGGTATCCTCGGCGGCTACAACATCCACTTGTTTCAGGGTCTCAATCGCCCGCGCAGTCAGGTCGTCGAGATTCCCGATTGGGGTCGCCACTATATAAAGCACACCAGCAGTTTGTTGGACCCGGGTGGAATCAGAAGACACACATTTCCCTCTTTTTATTTAGCAGGATGACATCAACTTCATGAGAATTGAGCCGCGAGCTGGTAAACTTCGCGCTTGAAGCATGATGCCGTTGTTTGAACGGCGCCACAAGCGTAACGCCCGGGAGCCGCGTGAAGCAGATATGATAAATAATCGTCTGAACCCCCGTTACCTAGCTGCCTTACTGGCACTGGTTTTATTTCTGGGCGGCTGCGCCCAACTCAGCATGCAAACCGACCAGCCGCTAACGGCGGATGTCGCCATCTCACTTTCCGACCAGGCAGGAAACGAGCAGGAGGCTCAGCGTTATTTGCTGAAAGCCGCCGACCGGTTTCAGAATGAAGGCAAGCCGGAAGAAGCCCGGAAAATCTTGCAGAGCCAGCGATTGACCGCCCCTGTTGAAGCTCTCAAAGACCAGTATTTCTTACTGGCCATGACCGGCGTAACCAACCTTGACGACCGGGCCTGGGCAGAAACACTGTCGAATAAACTGGAAATTACGCAATTCAGTGCCTACCGGGAAGACATCACCGATCTGGCCTTCGACCTGCAACTACAGGTTTTTGAACTCGCAGGCCGTCCGATGGATATGGCCCTGACGCTGATTGCACGGACCGCTACTGGCCCGATTGACGACCCTCAACAACTGAACGACCGCATCTGGCAAATGCTTAAACGAACCCCCGACAGCGCACTCAATGCTGAAAGCCAAAGCGCCATCGGATATGACACCCAGGGCTGGCTGGAACTCGCAGCAATGCTTCGGGAGCCTGGCATGACACTGGAAGCGCAAAGCCAGGCGGTCCGTGACTGGCAGTTCAACTGGAGCGGGCATCCCGCTGCCGCAATGCTCCCCAGCGAGCTTTCACTGATTACTACGCTGGCGCAGCAGCGACCCGAGAAAATTACTCTGGCGTTACCCCTGAGCGGCCCGCTCGCCAGCGCCGGAGCCGCCATTCGTGATGGGTTCATGGCCGCCTATTATAAAGACACCACAACTGCCGACTTCCAGATCGAAATCTCTGTAGCCGATACCCATGGCAAACCCTTCAACGACCTCTATGATGAGCTCATCAAAGAGGGCCCGGATCTGATCGTGGGCCCACTGGAAAAAGAGGCCCTGGCTAAGGTTTT
>JBBQMX010000299.1:0-3792 GCA_038329375.1 Pseudomonadales bacterium
CCGAACTGTTCATGATGGTTGAAGATCGCCACCAGCAGATTGTCCCGTTTGTCCTCGAGAAACGCGTCATCACTCAGGGTGCCGGGGGTGACAATGCGCATGACCTGCCGGTCGACGGGGCCTTTCGAGGTGGCCGGATCGCCAATCTGCTCACAGATAGCAATGGATTGACCCGCCCGGACCAGGCGGGCAATGTAATTTTCAGCCGCATGGTAGGGAATGCCCGCCATCGGAATCGGGTTGCCACCAGACTGCCCGCGGGCAGTCAGCGTAATATCCATCAGGTCGGCGGCTTTTTTGGCGTCGTCATAGAACAGTTCGTAGAAATCACCCATCCGGTAAAACACCAGCTCATTGGGATGCTGGCCCTTGATTCTCAGGTATTGCTGCATCATCGGGGTGTGCTTGGAAAGATCATTCTGCAATGCTGACATTGAAAGGCCCGGCTGCTTTGGGGGAAACGGAAGACCACAAATGAACGTATGCCGTGGTGATGTGGACGGGATTGTAAGAAAATAACGCTCCGGATGAAATGAAGGAGAACATTATGCCGGTAACAGACACACAATTGGCAGAGGCCGGGGCCAGATTAGCGGCAGCCCTCGAACATCGGGGCCTGATGATGACCACAGCTGAGAGCTGCACCGGGGGATGGGTAGCGAAAATACTGACCGACCGTGCGGGGTCGTCGGCGTATGTTCACAGTGGTCTCGTCACATACAGCAATGAGGCCAAGCATGGCCTTCTCCGCGTTTCCGGGCAAAGTCTGACGGACTATGGGGCAGTCAGTGAGCCTGTGGTCCGCGAAATGGTTGCGGGAGCGCTGGCGTTCACCGGCGCTGATGTAGCGGTAGCGATCAGTGGTGTTGCAGGCCCGGGTGGTGGTAGTGAGGACAAGCCCGTGGGGACAGTCTGGTTCGCATGGGGCAAGAGCCCGGTCGACACCGAGGCAGTCGTCCGGATATTTGAGGGTGGCCGGGACGACGTTCGCAGGCAGGCGGTTTTATTTGCCCTGGAGGCTGTGCGGCGCTTTCTGGAATAATCCTGAAACAGGGGTTGGTCTGCTTCAAAGGTTATGTTTTAATACTGGTCAAATATACAGTTAATTGCCTGGATGACGCCGAGACGTTATCCGGTTCAGCTCAAAAACCGCCATAGGGCGGCACAGGTGAAGATGATATGGCAGCAATGGAAGACAACCGTAAGAAAGCACTGAGCGCAGCGCTGGGCCAGATTGAGCGTCAATTCGGCAAGGGCGCCATCATGAAGATGGGCGACCACCCCCGCGAGGCAATCCCGTCCGTTTCCACCGGTTCTCTTGGTCTGGACGTTGCTCTTGGCATTGGCGGCCTGCCTTATGGCCGGGTGTGTGAAATTTACGGCCCTGAAAGCTCTGGTAAAACCACGCTGACTCTGCAGGTTATTGCCGAAGCCCAGAAGCAGGGCAAAACCTGTGCTTTCGTTGATGCTGAACACGCCCTTGACCCCCAGTATGCTGAAAAGCTTGGCGTGAACGTTGATGACCTGCTGGTTTCCCAACCCGACACTGGTGAGCAGGCGTTAGAAATTTGCGACATGCTGGTGCGCTCCAACGCGGTGGACGTCATCATCGTGGACTCCGTTGCCGCATTGACGCCAAAAGCTGAAATTGAAGGCGAGATGGGCGACTCTCACGTTGGCCTTCAGGCCCGTCTGATGTCACAGGCCCTGCGCAAGCTGAACGGCAACGTCAAGAATGCCAACTGCCTGATGATCTTCATTAACCAGATCCGTATGAAAATTGGCGTCATGTTTGGCAGCCCGGAAACCACCACCGGCGGTAACGCCCTCAAGTTCTATTGTTCGGTACGTCTGGATATCCGCCGCATCGGCGCGGTCAAGGACGGTGACGAAGTGATCGGTAATGAAACCCGCGTCAAAGTGGTCAAGAACAAGGTTGCACCACCGTTCAAGCAGGCGGAATTCCAGATCATGTATGGCAAGGGCATTTACCGCATGGCCGAAGTGCTGGACATGGGTGTAAAGGAAGGCTTCGTTGATAAGTCTGGCGCCTGGTATGCCTACAACGGTGACAAAATTGGTCAGGGCAAGGCGAATGCCTGCAAGTTCCTAGAGGAAAACCTGGACCTTGCCAAAGAAATTGAAGCCAAGATCCGTGAAAAGCTTATGCCGAAGCCTGTCAAGAAAGGGGCTGAGCCAGTTGAAGAGCCTGCAGAGGAAAGTGAAGAGCTGATCTGAACTGGGTGACTGCCCGGTCGTGAGGTAATTTTACACCTCATCGTCAAAAAGCCGGCCAATGAGCCGGCTTTTTCATATCTAATGCAATTTAGTCAAAGCATAAAAGCACTGCCATTGATCAAGCGCATTACCGCAAAGTTGGTAAAGCCGGGGTGGAGGGAGGTCTTTCACAGACACGCTGCAAGTACATCCATGTACGCTTGTTTCCGGCCATCCATGGCCTCCAACAGTCTGGGAAAGACCTCCCTCCACCCCGGCCCGGCGCATTGGTAGCAGGCTGGCCCAAATCAAGACTAAAACTGCTTAACACTGAACTGCTAGACTAATTGGAACACCGCAAGACAGGCTCCCACGACAATGGACACACGCAAGAAACTACTCATTGTCGCTCATGCGCCATCACCCAACACTCTCAAACTCCGTGAAGCGGTAGAGCGGGGCGCCAATAATACGGAGATTGAGGCCGTCGACGTGACTGTGTTGGCGCCGTTGGACGCTGGTCCTGAAGATGTGCTCGCCTGCGATGCCATTATTCTGGGCACCACCGAGAATCTTGGTTATATGAGCGGCGCGTTGAAAGACTTTTTTGACCGCAGCTACTACCCATGCCTGGAGAAAACCCAGGGTATGCCTTTCACGTTCTACATTCGGGCCGGACGCGACGGCACTGGTACTCGGCGGGCGATAGAATCTATTACTACAGGTTTGCGCTGGCGAACGGTGCAGGAGCCACTGCTTTGCCGTGGCGACTATCAGGATGAGTTTGAAACCCAGTGTGAAGAACTTGGGCTTTATATGGCGGCCAGTCTGGATGCGGGCCTGTTCTGACAAATCAGACCTTAATGTCTATCAATCGACCCCGACGATCTTCAAGTGGCGCTGCTTGCCCCGTTCTGGGGTGGAGCAGGCCGGGGCTGCGTCTGGTTTTGCGCTTGCGTCGGTCAGTTCCTTTAAATTCCTCCTGACGGCGTCGGCGATCAGGCCGGTAACGACGGTCACTTTCACGTTTGCGTGGCGTAGGCTGGATGCTTTCGGCATCCGGTGTGCGCTGGCTATTACCGGACGTTGGCTTGTCCAGTGAGGTCAATGGCACATTGTGAGTTCGGAAAATTTCCATAGGCGTTATAAACCCTCGCGTTTCCGGCCGCCAGTCTTCTATTGGCCCGCTATCATCCAGTATAGCTCAGGAGTAGTTCAGAGACTCTTTAACGACCGTTTACCGCAAAACTTGAGCCAGCATGGCGACAGGGCGGGTATCAGGTTCTACAATGGCCGGCTCGGGGAAGACGGTTTCATTCCATTCCCCTTATCTATTGCCATGTTCTCACCGTTACAGGACCGAACCTTGAAGTCACTGTCCCTGAATCAGCTTTACAAAGCTTGTGTTCTCAAAGATTTTCCGTTCAAGACCACCCGGCAGCTCGAACCTCTGGCTGAGATTGTTGGCCAGAACCGTGCCCAGGAAGCGGTGCGCTTTGCATTAGCCATGCCTCACGGCGGTTATAACGTTTATGCGGTAGGGCGCAACGGCCTCGGCAAAAGAACCATGATGCT
>JBBQMX010000300.1:0-3784 GCA_038329375.1 Pseudomonadales bacterium
AACCCCACAAGTGGCATTAATACCGCATCCAGCGCCCAAGGCGGACGCTTGAGCCCTTTCTTGAAGTCAGGCTCGGGTATTCCAAAGCGGTTGGGCGTCAAACGGGTGCCTTCATCAAACGGGCTGAACACCAGTCTGCCACGATGAACCGGGTGCAGAACCGGCAGATAGAACTGAATGCCGCGGTTGCGGCCCTGAGTGATGTAACACCTGGTGTCAATTTCGCCATCATTGGGAAGATAAATCGCCACATGACGGGTGCGGAAGAGTTCAGGGTCATTGAGCAGGTTCAGGGCCAGGCGCGCTGACGCGAGACTTTGCTGCGCATAGGACAAGGCGCGGCGGCGACTGCGGAGATCCTTGCGCAAGACATTACGGGAACCGGTGTCAGAGCTGTCGGAGGACAAGGGGAGGGGTTGAGTCACTAAAATAAAGCTTCCCGGGCTGCCGTTATCGGATGTTGCCCTTGAACCCAAAGTTCAAGGTTGGTGGCCGCTGTGACACATTAGGCTTTCCCCTCGAGGGGGACATGCTCACAATGCCCTAAAGTAGCCACCTGGGTAATGCGCATCGGCTCGAGGACGTATCCGACCAGCGAACAGCCCAGGAAGTGAATCTATTATACGTGGATAACCGGGGCCGAATGCAAATGTAACGGCGAAATCTGCATCAGGTCCCGGTTTTGCTGTCGTCCAGGGCGCCATCGAGTTTGGAATTCATGGTTCGCAGTAGCCCGGTGGCCGCGTCCGACATGGTGTTCTGTTCGAGCATGTCGTGGGTGATGTTGAGGGCAGCCATGACTGCAATACGCTCGGTACCGAAGACTTTGCCGCTGGCCCGGATCTCCCGCATTTTGGCGTCCAGGTGCCGTGCAGCCTGGCGGAGAGCCTCGCGAGACTCTTCCGGACAGGCGACGAGGTATTCCTTGTCTAGTATGTCAACTTCGACGGTGGTCGGGTGTTGCGGCATTTAATGGTGCTCCAGGGCTCTTAGACGCCCGATCATGGCTTCAATTTTGTTCTTTGCGAGATCATTTTTCTGGATAAGCTGAGCCCGTTCCCGGTTCCAGCTATCCTGCAGCTCTCGCATATCTGCGTTATCCTGCTCCAGTTTGCGGCAACGCTCAATCAGGCGATCCAGCTTGTCCGCCAGGGCTTGCAGTTCGGGCTGTTCCATGGTAAATCCGACAACGTTGTAATGTATTGCCACTAACTATAAGTGTGGACCTCGAAACGGTCAATTTACGGCATTGTCACCTCAGACACCATCACCTCTGCGGTTGCTATCACGGAGTGCCGGAAAGCCCCTGGTGGTGGCTGCCGCGCCAAGCCCGCCAGGCGGGTATCAGCGCGACCAGCAGCCCGGCGACAGGAACGAAGCCAAGAATCGTCCACTCCGACGAATTGAGGCCCCTAAGGCCAATCTGAATGCCCTGTTGCTCCAGCAGCCAGGGTCCGAGCAGGGCAATGGCGACAGCCCCGAGGCCGATAGCGATGACGCAGGCGACGATCGCAAGTAGCACACATTCGAGCAGGTACAGGCTGGCAATGAGCCCCGGGGAGGCTCCGGTGGCCCGTAAAATGGCTATTTCCTGCCGCCGCTGGGCCTGCAGCGTCAGCAGTACGGCGGTGAGACCGATCAGGCTGGTGATCACCACAAAGCCGGTAATCCCGAGCAGGGCTTTCTCGAACTGGCCGAGAACCCGCCATAGTTCGCTCAGGGCGACGCCCGGCAGTATGGCGCTCAGGGGTTCAGCCTGATTTTCGTTGATCTGACGCTGAATCTGGAAAGTCAGCACCTTGCGCTCAATGCCAACCAAAGCGGCGGTAATGTTTCCGGGAGTCAGATCGCGATTGCGGGCCTGCTCCGGTGTAACCGTGCGTCCTGGCAGGGCCACTCCGGATTCCCAGCCGATATGGATGGCTTCGAGACCTTCGAGGCTGACGTAGACGGCCCGGTCCACGGGGGTGCCGGTGGGTTCCAGGATACCGGTGACCTCGAAAGGGGTGTCTTTGTGATTCATGAAGCTGACACTTCCGGTGCCATGGGACAGCACAATGTCATCGCCAGTCTGGTGCTTCAGCACTCGCGCCACTTCGGCGCCCAGGACGACGTCGAAGACATCTTCGAACCACTTACCACCCTTTAGTTCCAGTGGGCGCTCATCGCCGTAGCGGAAGTGGCGCAGAAAACCGTCATCTGTGCCGACCACCCGATAACCCTTTAAGCTGTCCCCCAGGGATATGGGCACCAGCCAGTCAATGCGGTCATCCTCCCTGAGGGATTGATAGGTAGACCAGCGAATATTGTTAGTGGCATCACCCAGATGGAACACGGTATAAAGCAGCAGATTAAGCTGGCCGCTGCGGGCACCCACGATGAGATCGGTGCCGGAGATGGTGTTGCTGAAAGATTGCCGGACCTCGGTACGCAGGTACTGCACTCCGAGCAAAAGCGTAATGCTCAGTGTCAGAGTGAGTGTGACCAACCCCAGGACACCACGCCGATGCCACAGACTGGCAAGAGCCAGGGAGAGTGCCAGTCGGAACTTCATGATAGCGGCTCCAGCGTCAGGTGATGCTCGAAGTGCCGGGCCAGCGCCTGATCATGGCTGACGAACACCACAGAGGTGTTTCGGGCGCGGGCCTGGCCCAGGAGCAGGTCAATAAAGCGGTCGCGATTGTCGGCGTCAAGTGCGGATGTCGGTTCATCGGCCAGGATCAGCGCGGGCGATCCGATCAGCGCCCGGGCCGCCGCCACCCTCTGTTGCTGGCCAACACTCATGGCGGTGACTTTTTGATTCCAGAGCTCCGGCGGCACATCCAGCGCCGAAAGCAGGGTTTCCGCTTCCCCGGCGGGTGTGGGCGAGGTATGTTGCCGGCGCGTTGCAGACAGGCGGCAGGGCAACAGCACATTGCCGATGGCGGAAAGATACGGCACCAGGTTGAACTGCTGGAAAATGACCCCGAGATACTCCGCCCGAAAGCGGTCCCGCTGCCCGGCCGACATGGCTGACAGGACGTGTTCCATAATCCGGAGCTCGCCATGACGAGGCACAGCCAGCCCTGCCAGTAGCGACAGCAGGGTGCTTTTTCCGCTACCGCTGGCACCCCGCAGAAAAAGGTGTTCGCCAGCAATCAGGCGGATGTCCGGGAACTTTATAGGCGTGCTTCGCTCTGACCACGCATAACTCAGATCCTTACTGCCCACGGCCATGGTCTTGACGATATTGCTGGATGTTGCCACGGAAGATGGCTGGGTGGTCATGTCACTCATCTGCTGCCCCGTGTATAATTGAATAATCTGAACTGGAGAGATTTATGCTCACGATACGCATTCCGGCCGCCCTGATCCTTGTTATGCTGATGTTTTTCGGCAGCTCGGTTGTCGCGGAGGCGCGCCAATGGCGTGAAGTTGACTGGCTTGAGCTGATGCCGGAAGAGGATCTCAGACTGCTGGAAAATTTGCCAGAAATCGAGCACGAAGGTTCCGGCCCGGTGACCTTGCCCGACGAGATTATGACCGGCCGGGTGGTGCCTGAAATGAACAACACAGCTGCCCGGATCCCGGGGTTTGTGGTGCCTCTGAAAACCGTGGGTAGTGACCAGCGCATCGTTGAATTCTTCCTTGTGCCATATTACGGGGCCTGCATCCATGTGCCGCCACCGCCACCGAACCAGATTATCCACGTGAAATACGAGAAAGGGCTCAAGCTTGATGTACTTTACGATCCGTTCTGGGTGCAAGGTGTATTGAAAACCGAGAAGACCGAAAACGACATAGC
>JBBQMX010000301.1:0-3773 GCA_038329375.1 Pseudomonadales bacterium
GTAATGGATATCGCAGCTGATCTCTATGGTCTTGACGTTCAGCGTACCGGACGCCTTTACAGGATTATGGCCGGCGGTACCCAGACTCGTCTGTTTCCTATCGATTACCTGCACTTCAAGCGGCAGGGCGGTTCCGAAACGCGGGTCAGCTCTGGCCAGGTATCGAGCGCCCGTGACTCCGGCTCATCCGGAAACGAAGGCGGCAACCGCTCGGGCAACAATAACTCTTCGTCCGCAAACCTGGTTGGCACCCGTATTTCAACCACTACCGAGTCGGATTTCTGGACAGATCTGGACCAGGCCATCCGGATGATCGTGGGTGGAGAGAATGGCCGTCAGGTCATCACCAACCCCGGTTCTGGTCTGGTCATGGTTAAAGCGGAACCGGATGAACTTCGCATTGTTGAGCAGTACCTGACCAAAACCGAACTGATCATGCAGCGACAGGTGGTATTGGAGGCCAAGATCCTTGAGATTTCTTTGAACGAAGGCTACCAGCAAGGAATCAACTGGGCCGATGTCCAGAGCGCTTCCGGTATAACGGCCTCTGATGGTCTGCCGGCCGATTTCACTGCTCAGGCGCTTGCGGGTCGAGCGATCACCTCGGCGGATATTGGCGGGGTATTTTCAGCAAGTGTCCGGGCCGGGGACTTTACCGGCCTGATTGAATTGCTTGGTCGGCAGGGTAACGTCCAGATTCTGTCCAGCCCCCGCATCTCTACCGTGAATAATCAAAAAGCCATCATCAAGGTTGGTACTGACGAGTTCTTCGTTACTGATATCGACTTCAATGACGATAACAGTGCCCTTGGCGCCAGTGATCGCACCAGCACATCGGTTGAACTGACGCCGTTCTTTTCCGGTATTTCCCTGGATGTGACGCCCCAGATCGGGGAAGACGGGTCGGTCACTCTGCACGTGCATCCGGCGGTAAGCGAAGTCGAAGACCAGCAGAAAATCATCACCATTGGTGACCGTGATGTGACCCTTCCACTGGCACTGAGCACAGTGCGGGAGACCGACAGCGTCATCCGCGCAAGCAGTGGCCAGATCGTCGTGATCGGCGGGCTGATCCAGAGCAACAGTGAAGATCGCAATTCGGCAGTGCCTTTTTTCAGCGATATCCCCCTGTTGGGAGAGTTGTTCAAGCAACGTCGCTACGAGGCCCGCAAGAGTGAACTCGTTATTCTGCTGCGGCCCATTGTCGCCGATGCCGGTGTGGTTCAGGATGACATCTCTGCCAGTCGGGAACGCATGACGGTGTTGCGGGAACTGCTGCAATCGTCCAAATCCGTCACGCCTGAGCCTGAAAAGGCAAGGCGTTAGCCGGGGCCCATGATGTATGAAGCCCACTTTGGCCTGCAGGAAGCACCGTTCGCATTGACGCCCAACACCCGCTACTTTCTCAAGTCGCGCAGCCACAGCGATGCCCTTGAGTTATTGCTGGTGGCATTGCGTGAGCGCGAGGGGTTTATCAAGATTACTGGTGAAGTCGGTACCGGCAAAACCCTGTTGTGTCGTATGTTGCTCAATGCCCTGGAGCGTGATGCCACCACGGCCTATATCCCGAACCCCAGCCTGACGCCTGAAAATCTCTACGAAGCAGTGGCCGATGAACTCGGGGTGGTGGTCGGCGACCACGACAATACTCACCGTATCCTGAAGGCGCTGACCGAAAGGCTTATCGGGCTTGCTGCTGACGGCCAGCAGGTTGTGCTGGTGATCGATGAAGCCCAGGCGATGCCGGAACCCACCATTGAAGCCTTGCGCCTGCTGACTAACCTGGAGACTGAAAACGCGCGCCTGTTGCAGGTGGTGCTGTTTGGTCAACCAGAGCTGGACACCCTGATGAATCGTCCGAGTCTGCGGCAACTCAAGCAGCGCATTACCTTTCAGTATCGGTTGAGCCCACTGGATAAAGCCTCTGTTGCCCAGTATTTGCGCCATCGTCTGGCTCAGGCCGGGTACAACGGTGGTGAGCTGTTTGCGCCCATCGCCTTGCGACTGATTACCAGGGCATCTGGGGGTATTCCCCGGCTGCTGAACATACTGGCCCACAAATCCCTGTTGGCGGCCTGGGGCCGTGGCGATGTACAGGTTGGTCGCTGGCACGTGAAACAGGCTATTCGAGATACCGAAAGTGCCTACGGCACCGGCTGGTTCGGAGGTTGGTTGTGAGTCTGCTTAATGAGGCACTGCGAAGCGCCGAACAACGCAGGGAGCACCCGCATGCGCCGGCGGCTTATCCTGGTCAGGTAGCGACAAGGATAGGCGGAACCAGCCCCGCTTTCGCTATATTGATTGCCGTGGCGGTGTTGGCGACATTGGCTGCCTTCGTCTTGTTGTGGCTATGGCTGAAACCGGACCCGGCACCGATGGAGACCCTGCTTGGTGCCCCTTTCGCGGAAGCGGCTGTGACCCAACCGGAGCCGGTATTTGAGGAGCCTGCGGCCAGTGCCAAAACAGGCTCGACCGGGCAACCCTCTGAAGGCGCCATCGACACCATTGAAATAGCTTCTGAGGAGCCCGAAGCACCAGAAACTGAAAAAGGCAGAGCGCCCGAGCCGCAACCGGAGACTGAGCCAGAGCGGGACATTGCTACCGTAAAACCGCCCTCACCGGCGGCCGAGTCGAAACCTGAACCTGAATTCGCGGTAGGTAACGAGCCGACACCGGCGCCATCCGAGGCAGCACCAGCGGTCAAACAACAGCGGGAGACGCCGGAGCTTGCGGACCGCCGTACTGAAAAGTCAATTCGCCAGGCGCTGTCTGCTGGCCAGTTCCAGAAGGCTGAAGCCACGTTGTCGGATCTTCTCGCTATCCAGCCTGCACCCAGGAGCCGAGCCAGGCTGGCCCGCTATTTGTTGGTCAATCAGCGGCCACAACAGGCGTTGACCTGGTTGCCCCGGGATATGGCCGCCACGGATGACTCTTTACGGTTGCTCAGAGCGCGGGGTCTGTTGGCGTTGGGACAAACAGGAGAGGCCGTGGCATTGCTGGAATCGAACGTTCCGGGGGTCAGGCAAAACGCCGAATATACCGTAACCCTCGCGACACTTTTACAGCAGCAGGATCGTGCCAATGATGCTGCCGGCCGATGGGCCGAACTGATTGCCTTTGATGATGCCAGAGCTGCCTGGTGGGTGGGGCTGGCGATTGCGCTGGAGGCTGATCAGCAGTTCCGGGCGGCGACTCGTGCGTTTGAACAGGCGATGGTGCTGCCAGATCTGCCCCCGTCGCTGGCGGAATATGTTCGGAGCCGCCTGACTAAGCTGGGAGCGGGCTGAACCATGACTGACCAAAATGCTATAACGGAACCGAAAAAGAAAATCCGCATTGGTGACTTGCTGGTCCAGAACGAAGTCATCACAGAGCAGCAGCTGATGACTGCTCTGCGGGAGCAGAAGACCACCGGCAGGAAGCTTGGCCGCAGTCTGATCGACCTCGGTTATGTGGATGAGGATAACCTTCTCAACTTCCTGTCACGGCAGCTAAACATACCGTTCGTCCAGCTCCGTCATTTCCAGTTCAATAACGAGTTGGTTAAACGTCTTCCCGAAGCTCTGGCAAGACGATTTCGCAGCATTGTGCTGGCCGAGCAGGGCGGAGAGCTATTGGTGGGGATGGCGGATCCCATGGACATTTTTGCTTACGACGAGCTGGTAAGGGTTCTCAAACAGCCGGTCAAGCAAGCCGTCGTCCGCGAAAGTGAACTGCTGACAACCCTTGAATTGGTTTACCGCCGTACTGATGAAATTGCATCATTGGCGGGA
>JBBQMX010000302.1:0-3760 GCA_038329375.1 Pseudomonadales bacterium
TTCGGACACATTCCGGGCCTCGACCTGCTCACGGCGCGCGCGCATTCTGAGTAACCGGAAGTCCGCAAGCTCACTTTCGCGGATGGTAATCAGGCGATTCTTCTGCAGTATGAAGGCAACAGAGACGGTGTTGTGACGTCCTTCGGCCAGATTCAGAAAAAGCGAATGGACGTGCACGCCGGCCTGATCCACAAAGCAGCGCGCTGACGCCTCGATTTCTTCCACATCATCGAACTCCGGGGTATCGGTTTTCAGGAGTCTCTGGAGTATCTGTCGCTCGTGGTCTTCCGGCTCGCAGGCATCGATCCAGTCCGCCTGCTTCAGATGGGTCGCGGTATCCTCGCCCTGAATGTTTAACTCCCTGATCAGCCCGTCGACGATCTTGAAAAATCTCAGCATGGTCGCGCTCCGAAAAGGTTGATCCGTTTCAGGAAAGATTGGATAGCCTTTGTTCTGACGGTTCCTCTGGTTTCTGTGTCGGCACTAACGCCGTTGCGCCGGCACTTCCCGAATCCGTCCGTGCTCATCAATAGCGACAAACACAAATAACGCTTCGGTGACCTTGCGGGGCGCTCTGGCACTGCGGTCCAGAGTCCAGACTTCTACGTTGATCTTCATGGAGCTGCGACCAATATCCACCAGCTCGCAATAACAACTCACCTGAGAGCCGACCCGTAAGGGCGCCAGGAACTCCATGCGATCAATGGCGACGGTGGCATTCCTGCCCTGGGATATTCTTCCCGCTGTGGATGCAGCGGCGATGTCCATCTGTTTGACCACCCAGCCGGCATAGACATCGCCGTTGGCGTTGGTGTCAGACGGTAAAGGGATCACCTGAATGGTCAGTTCACCGCGGGGGATGGGTTTATCGTCATCAAGCGCTGTCATGAAAGCTACCTTTTTTCTTTTTTGAGCGGTTGCCGTGATCGGATTGGCTCTCATGGTAAAGCCCCGAGCGCCGGCTGCAAGAAATATTCGTCATCAGGGTTATATTTCGCTGACTGTAATAAAGTTGTCACACGGCGCCTTTATTCTCCACTCATCGGCTCACACACGCCGGTTCGCCTGAAAGCCAGGACGAGTTCAGTGAAGACTGACGTTTCCTAACTCTCAGCACTAAAAATAGCTAACACAGCTAACGCGAATGACGGAGAACCAACGTGATTAAACTGAAAACAGCCCTCACATCTCTTGCCCTTGCAGGCAGCATTGCCGCTATCTCTGCACCGGCCATGGCGCGCGATACCATCAACATCGTGGGCTCTTCCACTGTCTACCCGTTCGCAACGGTTGTTGCCGAGCGTTTTGGTCGTAACACTGACTTCCCGACTCCGAAACTTGAGTCAACCGGTTCTGGCGGCGGTCTGCAACTGTTCTGTCAAGGAGTGGGCACCCAGCACC
The DNA here is from genome assembly GCA_038329375.1 of Pseudomonadales bacterium. GTDB lineage: Bacteria > Pseudomonadota > Gammaproteobacteria > Pseudomonadales > Oleiphilaceae > Marinobacter. The sequence continues at coordinate 1,402 of JBBQMX010000302.1, forward strand.
CGGACATCACCAACGCTTCACGCCGTATGAAGACTAGCGAATTTGATAAGTGCCAGGCCAACGGTGTCAAGGAAATCACCGAAGTACGTATCGGTGCTGACGGCATCGTTATGGCTAACTCCAAGGATGCGGAAAAAATCGATCTGAGCCTCGAGCAGGTGTTTCTGGCGCTAGCAAAACAAGTACCTGACCCGGACGGCGGGGGCGAGCTGGTTGCCAACCCTTACAGGAAGTGGAGCGAAATCGACTCCAGCCTACCGGACATGGAAATCAGCGTAATGGGCCCGCCTCCGACTTCAGGCACCCGCGACGCGTTCGTTGAGTTGGCGATGGAAAGCGGTTGCAAACAGTTCGACATGATCGCGCAGATGGAAGACGAGAACGAGGACAAGTTCAAGACCGTGTGTCACAGCATGCGTGAAGATGGCCCGTTCATTGAGGCTGGCGAAAACGACAACCTGATCGTTCAGCGTCTGGCCCAGGATTCGAAAACTCTCGGTATCTTTGGCTACAGCTTCCTGATGGAAAACACTGGCCAGATCCAGGCCGTGACCGTGAACGGCGTCGAGCCGACTCCTGAAGCCATTTCCAGCGACAAATACCCGGTCGCCCGTTCACTGTGGTTTTACGTCAAGAAGGCGCATGTGGGTGTAGTTCCGGGTATCCCGGAGTACATCTCCGAGTTTACCAGCGAAGGCACTTGGGGTGATAACGGCTACCTGGTCGATGTAGGCCTGATTCCAAGCCCGCGCAACGAGCGCATGAATATTGCCAAAGCAGTGAAAGAACTGAAGCCGATGACGGGTGAAGAGTTGTAAGGTCCGGTCAGGTAACGTCAGGGATGACGACAAGACAGCGCGGGCCATCAGGTCCGCGTTGTTTTATTACAGTTGTATGAATATTTTTGTGCGGCAAACTGGCAAAATAAGCGCCCAGTTAATTCAAAGCCACCAATACAGAGACTGTTATGCAGACGGCCAATCTTCTGCCCTTGGTTCTGGTTCTCGCCGTGGTTGCCTACGGCCTCGCGATGATGCGTTCCCGGGCTGTGGCAGCGCCGCTGGGCGGTATCCGGAATCTGAAGTCGCTCCCGTTTTACTACGCTGCGCGAGCAGCGCTGTGGTGCGCAATACCTGCGCTGATCGTGCTGGCAGCTTGGGCGGCCTTTGAAGGTAAGGTCATTCAGGGCATTGTGATCGCATCGCTACCTCAGGATACCTTGCCCGAATCGGCCGGACAGGCAAGCCTGATTCTCTCTCAAATCAGCAACGTAGCAGCGGGCAACCTCAACCCTGAGTTTGTGCCGGAGCATATTGCCGGGGCGGCATCGTTGCTGGAAGCCATGGAAAGCAAGAGTGAGAACTTTAAGGCAATCCTGGTTGTATTGATTGCCGTGTTGGGAGCAACCTTTGCCTGGACCCGCGTAGCGCCCCACATAAACGCCAGAAAAAACGTAGAAACAACCCTGCGCCGGATCTTCTTTGTGTGTGCGGCGCTGGCAGTGTTGACCACCGCAGGTATTGTATTCTCGGTCATTCTTGAAACCATACGTTTCTTCGATAGAGTGCCGATTACCGAGTTCCTGTTCGGGACCAGTTGGAGCCCTCAAACCGCTTTGCGGGCTGATCAGGTGGGTTCTGATGGCGCTTTTGGTGTGATTCCCCTGTTTACCGGCACTCTGCTGATTTCCGCCATTGCCTTGTTGGTAGCGGTGCCCGTTGGCTTGCTGTCTGCTATCTATCTTTCAGAGTACGCGAGCAAGCGCATGCGGGCGACGGTAAAGCCCGTGATGGAGATGCTGGCGGGCGTTCCTACCGTTGTTTACGGCTTTTTCGCTGCGCTGACCGTTGCCCCGTTTATCCGTGACCTTGCCGCAATAGTGGGCCTGGAAGCGTCTTCCCAGAGTGCTCTGGCCGCCGGCCTGGTGATGGGCATCATGATTGTGCCGTTCGTGTCATCGCTGTCAGATGACGTGATCAGCGCGGTACCTCAGAGCATGCGCGATGGCTCGTTGGCTTTGGGTGCGACCCAGTCGGAGACCATGAAAAAGGTGATTTTCCCGGCGGCCTTGCCGGGTATTATTGGCGGCATTCTGCTGGCGGCATCCCGCGCCATCGGTGAAACCATGATTGTGGTCATGGCGGCAGGCCTTGCGGCCAATCTGACAGCCAATCCGCTGGACTCGGTGACCACCGTAACCGTGCAGATTGCGACACTGCTGGTGGGTGACCAGGAGTTCGACAGCGCCAAGACGCTTTCGGCTTTCGCCCTGGGCATGCTGCTGTTCATTGTCACGCTGTTGCTCAACGTAATCGCACTGAAAATCGTACGTAAATATAGGGAACAGTATGACTGATCA
>JBBQMX010000303.1:0-3753 GCA_038329375.1 Pseudomonadales bacterium
TGATGGATGCCGTCATTGGACGAGTAGCCGGTCATCAGATCCTGGCCGATTATGATGCGACCGACCCGCGCGTCCACCAGGACCGCACCCTCGATTTCTGCCTTGAATACACCCACTTCACACAGGCGCTTAAGGTGTTCAAGCTGTAGCATGTCGGTTCCTTCGTAGCGCCGGAACAGCAGGTTGTACCAGGTTGGCGACAGTGCCAGCGCGTAAGGCCCGTGAAAACCATTCTCATCGAGATGATTGACCGCTTTAAGCACGTTTTCCAGAGCCTGCTCAATCTTGCTCCAGTCACTACACTTAACCTCGCTGCGGCCCTTGGCAGTCAGCAGACCTTCGAGGCCGAAATCCGGCTGGCCATAGTAGATGAATTCTTCTTCACGGCGCGCCACCGCTTCGGCGGCATCCTCGACCGAGCGAAGATCCAGGGGTTGCCCCATGGATTCGTAGCCTTCAATACGGCGGACACTCAGACCGAAGCTTTTGCGCAGCATAGGAATGGCGCTGGCCTGGCTCATGACCGCACCGGCCTCATTCGGTGCAGGCTGGCGGCAATAGCCCTCTTCACCTGACTCGATGGCAGTCAGGCCGACACCGTAAGGGCCGTCTACTTCCAGAAACCGACGTCCGGTGATCACTTCTCTGGCTGCACCAACCGCCGCTTCATCGATTCTTTCCCAGATGTCTTTAGAAAAAGAGGCGTTTTCCCGATTAAGATAGCTCATGATGTTACTTACCTTTCATTGAACCAATGGTGAATTTATTCAGCGTTTTGGTCGGACCGTTTGGCTCTGGTGCTTCGCTCAAATTCGCATCTTCCTCTTCGGCTTCCAGAATTGGCTTGTCCGTGTAAAGGTAAATGTTCATCTGTTCGGAAAAGTCCGGATGATTTCGCCGTAGCCATTCGAGCACCATACAAGCGTGCTCGATTTCTTCGCGCATGTTGTGGAGCAGCAGGCCCTTTAGCTCTTCGTCTGTGGTGGCGTCCGCCCGCTGTTGGTACCAGTCGACGGCTTCCAGTTCTTCCTGAACCGAGACCAGGGCGCGGTGCATGTCCCGGGTTTTTTCCGGTAGTTGCTCAATGGGCTCGTGGTAACTGTCGCTTGCACCTGCCATGTCATTCTCCGTAACGGGTAAGTGGTGAACCTGTGATGAAAAAGTGCTTTGTTCCCTGTATGAGCTTACGTCAGTCCGGAGTGATTTCAAGGGATGTAATGAAACCACATCCGGATTGCCTTTTTTGCCGAGCAATACCAGCAGGTTAAGGAAGACTGACACCGCGTCTGGTCAGGACTCTAGGTTGGGTGTGATATGGTGTCGTGAAATCTTTGGCATCGCCGGAGGCAACAGTATGGGAATAACTGCAGGAAAACTGGTTGTTTTCTACGACGGCTCTTGCCCCTCATGTATCAGGGACCGCGAGCGCTATGAAAAGCTGGCGGGCAAAACCGGTCAATCCGTCGAATGGCTGGACATCACCGGTCAGGACGATCGGTTGCGCCGGGAGGGCATTGAACCGGACAAGGCTCTCAGAGAGCTTCATGTAAAGGATGCCAGCGGCCATATCCACAGAGAGATAGACGCGTACATCCTGCTCATGTCCCGGGTGCCGGTGCTAAAGCCGTTGGCCTGGCTCATTGGTTTGCCAGTTATCCGACCGATACTTGCCTGGCTCTACCACCGCTGGGTTGATCGTCGACTGGAAGGCCAGAGCTAATCCTGTATCAACAATGTTCCAGGGCTGCCAGGGGATTCATCGTCAGCATTGAGGCGCTCCGAGTTTTCTCCAGGATCTCATCCGGCCACTGATCGGCCCAGGGTTGATGCTGGCAGTTATCAGCCCAAGAATCAGAGTTGACAGAGTTATGAGCCGGGTAACGCACACTGCCATGAAGTGTTTCAGGCTACCGCTTCTGATTTCAGGGCATCATTGATAATGCGGGCAAAATCTTCAGGCGAATCCTCTTGCAGGAAATGCCCGCCCCTAAGAGTGGTATGAGGCTGGCCATGTGCCCCGGGAATGCGTCTTTGCATATAGCGGTCGCCCCCGCGTGTTATGGGGTCACCGCTGCTAAAACACGTAATAAAGGGTTTTTTCCATTTTTCCAATACTCGCCAGGCGGCCTTGTTGGCATCGCTGGCAGGGTCATCCGGTGACACTGGTACCAACTTGGGAAGTGCCCGGGCGCCGGCTTTGAAATTCGCCGACGGAAACGGCGCATCATAGGCAGCCATTTCAGTCTTGGTCAGAGTTCTGCCGGTTCCCAGTTGCACGATCCGGCTGACAGGAAACCAGGGGCTGTACGTAGCAAAAGCTTTCCACAGCGTGAACGCCGCGGGTGCGGGGGTTTCGCCGGTGGGCAGCATGCCGTTACCCACGATAATGCGCTGAAACCTTTCCGGGTGCTCGGCGGCCAGCCGCAGTCCAAGTAGGGACCCCCAATTCTGACAGACCAGCGTGATGTTGGTAAGGTTGAGTTGTGTCAGCCATTCGTATAGCCACGTCATGTGGCGTTCATAGCTGTAATCGCCGACCTCTGCCGGTTTATCGGATTTTCCAAAGCCGATCAGGTCTGGCGCCAGCACCCGATGGCCAGCCTCTGCAACGCGGGGAATCATATGACGGTACAGATAAGACCACGATGGCTCACCGTGAAGCATGATTACGGGATCGCTTTGGCGACAACCCTCGTCAACGTAGTGCATCCGGAGTCCCGGTTGCACCTCCAGATAATTGGGTTTAAAGGGGTAGTCTGCCAAACCCGCGAAACGGGCGTCATCGGTTTTCAGAATACGCATGCCATCGACTGTCCTGACTGATCGGTGCGCAGCCACTTAAGGGCTAGAACAGCACAGCATAAAGCAGATGGGAAAAAGGTGTGTTTGGTTTAGGTAACAGTGCGTAGGCCTATTGCTTCCCGAAAGCTCAGGACGCGATCGAATGTATGTGTTCAGAGCTGTCAGTCTTCGCCATGGCTTGATCTCAGCCCAGTTCAGTCGTCCAGACCGGCCAGAGGACGGCGATTTGAGCGTTTGTCTTCCCAGTCAAGGTCCTGCGGGTCGTACCAGCCCATCGCACGGAATACATTAGTCTTGGTTACTGTAGAGAGTGTTTGCCAGAGCGCGGTGAAATCTTCCAGACCCTGGTCCCGCTGACGTTGCTGACGGCTTTGCAGGCGCGCAATGATTCTGGGCAATTGGAGCGCTTCCCCGAGTTGGCCGGGAACAATGACTTCCTGTCCCAGAACCTTTTTGCGATGGGTCCGGCTTGCCAGTATTTTCTTCAGCGCCAGAGCGGCCTCCAGCGCTGTATCAGTTGTAAACGTTTGGATATCCAATGAGGCTGGCCTGTGCTTCTGTTTCAGCACTCCTGAACTTTTTCAGGGTGCAACTTGCCACTATACAATGACCGTAGTCACAGTGGCCACGGGTGGCATGGTAGGGTATAACATGCGCCTTCGGTCACGCGTTGAATGGACGGACCCTGTATATGTACGAAGATCTTGAAAGACGGTCTTTCCTCGCCATGCTGGTGCTGGTGTCGCTGGCGTTTATTTTCCTGATGAGGCCTTTTTTCGGCCCCATTTTCTGGGCCATTGCCATTGCGTTAATTTTTCATCCGGTACAGCACTGGCTGAAGCGGAAGATAGGAGACCGGCCAAACAGCATAGCGTTGCTGACCCTTCTGATATGCCTGGTTATCGTGGTAATTCCCGTGATCGTGCTCGTTTCCTCGCTGATTGCGGAAGG
>JBBQMX010000304.1:0-3749 GCA_038329375.1 Pseudomonadales bacterium
AACTCAAGACGTTTGAAGATAAGGCCCTAAGTGCAAAAAGCCGGGCCCTGGCGAGAGAAAAAGGCCTTTATGAAGACGTGCTCGAGGCGCTCGCGGAGCAGCTTGCGCCCCTGCAGGACAGCGCCCAGGCTCTGGCCGAACTTGATGTTCTGAGCAACTACGCTGAACGGGCAACCTCGTTGCGTTTCTGCGCGCCGGAATTTTCTGAAGCCCCCGGCTTCGACATTGAGGAAGGCCGTCATCCGGTAGTTGAACAACTCCTTGAAGAACCCTTCGTGCCGAATGACCTCCTGATTGACGACAGCCGGCGGATGCTGGTCATCACGGGCCCAAACATGGGTGGTAAATCCACTTACATGCGCCAGGCTGCCCTTATCGCCTTGCTCGCCTACACCGGCAGCTTCGTGCCTGCAACCCGGGCCCGCCTGGGGCCGGTAGACCGGATATTCACCCGCATGGGTTCCTCGGATGACATTGCCGGTGGCCGTTCAACGTTCATGGTAGAAATGACCGAAACCGCCAATATCCTGCATAACGCCACCAAGTACAGCCTGGTGTTGATGGACGAAGTAGGCCGCGGTACCAGTACCTTTGACGGTTTGTCGCTGGCCTGGGCCACCGCTGAACACCTGGCTAAGAACACCCAATGCTACACCCTGTTCGCTACCCACTATTTCGAGCTGACTCAGTTGGCGGATGAGCTGACCCATGCGGTCAATGTTCACCTGACGGCAACCGAGCACGAGGACAGCATTGTCTTCCTCCACAACGTACACGATGGCCCCGCCAGCCAGAGCTACGGTCTTCAGGTAGCCAAGCTTGCCGGTGTACCTCAGAGCGTCATCAACAATGCCAGACACCAGCTCAGTCAGCTTGAGGGCAGTGCGGCACCGAAAGCCCAGCTTGCCACCCAACGAGTAGCACCAGAACAGGTGATTCAGGCAGATATGTTCGCCAACATGGAGCCCAGCGTCGTTGAAAAAGCCCTGGCGGCGATGGATCTGGATGAACTGAGCCCGAGAGAGGCGTTAAACCGCCTGTATGAACTGAAAGCGAAACTCTGAAACCATAAACGGCGCTTGTGCTAAGCAACGCGGAACCCGGAGGAATAAACATATAGCCCGCAAGCGCTTGCGGCAAAGCGGGCTGCTCCCTACAATATCGCCCACTCCAAACACGTTCAGAACAAGATCAGGAACCTATTTATGGCCTTTATCGTTACTGATAACTGCATCAAGTGTAAATACACCGATTGCGTTGAAGTGTGCCCGGTGGACTGCTTCTACGAAGGCCCGAACTTTCTGGTCATCGATCCGGACGAGTGTATTGACTGCGCCTTGTGTGAACCGGAGTGCCCTGCTGAAGCCATCTTCTCGGAAGATGAACTGCCTGCTGACCAGCTTCAGTTTGTAGAATTGAACGCAGACCTTGCCGGCAAGTGGCCCAACATCACCGAGAAAAAGGATCCGCTGCCGGATGCCGAAGAGTGGGATGGCAAGCCCGGCAAAATCGAGTACCTGGAAAAGTAAGCCAAGACCCAGGTCATCGTAGGAGCGGTTGAAACTGCTCCTACGTTTTGCTCTTGCACATACACTCAAGGCTGGGTGACCGCCAGCTTGGCACCAAAGCCCACGAAAACCCCTCCAGTCACACCATGAAGAACCCGCTTCAACCGCTGTCTGACAACTACTTTATGGGACTTCACCACCACCAACGCCAATCCGCATTGCCAGAGCATCGCCAATAGAAAGTGGATCGACGCCAGGCCAATGGACTGGGCGAATGCCGGCCCCCGAGGATCGATAAACTGGGGTAAAAAGGCCATATAAAATAGCGCTGTTTTGGGATTAAGCACGTTGGATAGCACGCCTTCCCGAAAGGATCGACTCATACGGACGGTTTGCGCTGGTCCGGCATTCTGGACGACAGCCGGTTGGCCAGGCTTGATAGCCTGATACAAACTCGTGAGCCCCAGCCAGATCAGATAGCAGGCACCGGCCCATTTAAGCACCGAGAATGCCCAGGCAGTTTGCACCAGAATCAGGGAAATACCGACCGCCGACAGCGTGGCGTGCACGAAAAGGCCACAACAAATACCGGCACTGCTGACCACGCCATCCCGCAGGCCACCGCGAGCGGTATTACGAACCACCAGCAGGGTATCCACACCCGGCGTGACTGTTAACAACGCCACCGCCAGTACGTAGGCCCATAACAATTCCGTCGTTGGCATAGGTCCTCTCTCAAAACAGCCACAGGAGGCCACACCCGCTTTGAGTTACGCCCCCGACTGGAGAATTTTCTTCGCCGCCGCGGACTGATAAAACGGTGTCAGGCGGCGACGCAACAAGGCCTCAACATAACCCTCCTCTCGCAGAACATCCACCAGTGGCAACAAGAAAGCATCAGCTTCCGCCAGGATCACCGCTCTGTCCACTCCGACATCCGCCAGCAGGGTATTAACCGGCTGGTCACCGTATTTATCGAACAAATGCTCAACCACCGCAAGACAGCAGCCCTCAAAATAGTCGGTCTGCCGGAAATTCAACCAGAACTCGTAGCCCAGCACGACAAATTCCTGTAACTGGATTTCACCGAGACCTTGACGTAGTTCGCCGATAGTCTTGTCTTCCAGAGACATCCAGGCAGCCATGACACTGTCGTGAACTTCTTCATCACTGAGCGCTTGATGCAGGAACTCTTCACTGCGCGCGATCAGCCCCGGCAAGCTATCGGACAACCAGGCTTTGATCCGTCGTTCGAAGGCCTCATCCAGCCCCGGGACCGCGCGGTTCGCCATGCGCTGGCCGAATTTCATCATCGAGCCTACGCCCGGCACTTTCTTGGTGATCACGTTGTCTTCGTAGAGATAGTTGATCAGCCCGTGATAAACCACATTGGAAACCAGTTCCTGATACACCGGGTGCGCCATGAGCTCACTGATCACCCGCTCACGGTGCTCCCTCAGTTCCAGAACTTCTTCCAGAAACGCAGTCGCCTGATCACGGTTCAGAATGTCCTTGAGCATGGTGGTGGACTGCACCGGCGCCTTCATTACCTCGGCGGCCATCTCCCCGGCCAGTTCCGGTATCCCACCAGCCAGTTCCATGTTCATGACAACACGCCTGATCACTCCCATCACCTGATCCTGGGAACAGATTCTTTTAAGAGGAATAGCGTCACCCATTGTCAGAAGTTCGTCCACTTCACGCTGGACAAATTTCTGCAATTTGGCGCCTTTGAGTGCGGCTAACTCATATTTCACATGTTGCTCGAGTAGCTCTGAGGCGATATCGGTGTGGCCTTGGCTCATGGATATGGTCCTGCTGAAAGTTGGAAGAAGTATTGTTCGAAGAGGCCGCCTCAGGAGGGCCGATTTCCCCCGTCCAGCTCTGACAAAGAGTCGGCCAGCAACGCCCGGCTGTTTCGATTATGACACGCTGCGCTTCGATCAAATTAAAGCAGTCGCTTCATTTTATACCTTAAACCTTGATCTCAAACCAATAGTCACTGGATCTTTTTTGTTACCGTGAATGAGGCATTTCAGGCCAGTGATTTCTCCTCTGGTTAAGCGCATGATAGACCCAATCTGAAAAGAGGAGATTGATCCTTGCTGCACAATCTATCGTTAATTCCGCTGGCCCCCTTCCTTATATTTCAGGGCAGACGTGTAAAAGCAAAAACACCCAGACTGGCCGAAGCCAGTGGTCCCCGAAGTGGCACCGTCGGTGAAGGCCCGTTGCTGAACC
>JBBQMX010000305.1:0-3742 GCA_038329375.1 Pseudomonadales bacterium
TCTGGAAAAACTGAAGCTGGTCAGAAACGAAGGTTCGGTCACCAACCTCAAGGATCGCCGTACCGATTTGTTCGAAATCCGGATGGTGAATAATTGGCCCGAATAGCCGACGCTGGCACTTGAAGCCCCGGATCAAAACCCTGAGGTATTGCTATGGGGCAATTGCCAAATGTGTATCCACTGGCTATGGTTTAACCACGAACTGAATATTAGATGAAGGTGATGGGCCACAATCAGGCCGGCTCGCTTTGATCGATGGAAGAAACATGCAAAAACAGACCGGATTGTTAGAAGCTTTACCCGATCTGGTCGCCCGGTTCACGATCAAGCGCGGGCTGTTCAGAAAAGAGCGCATTGAAGCCAATCTATACGCTCTCGACGAATTCAGCTGTGTGCTCAAGACTGATAAAATGTTCAATCCTGGCGATACCTTGTTACTGGATCTGATAATGAACATGCCGTTCGACAATATCGAAGCCGGGGGTCTGAGTGGGTTGGTCACCGAACGTAGAAAACATTGCAGCAACTATTTCTATTCTATTGATTTTGTCTCGAGAGATGCCCAGGCCCAACCTTCGTTATCCGACAAGTTGACCAGAATACGAAAGGTATTAAGTAAAAAGCAGTCTCTTCGTTCACGCCGATCTGGTTCGTCATCCAGTTACGGTCAAACCGCCTGAATCACACCTGACGCGACTTCAGCAAAAGACACCAGGGAGAGTGCCATCATGGCCAAAAAAGAAAAGCCAAGCGTTGATAAGATCGTCAAGAAGGTAAATAAGGAATTTGAAAAAACATCAACCCAGATTGAGAGTCTGATCAGCGATGCGCTCAAGCAGTTTGATACCCTGCAGGGCCAGATTCAGGAACCAATCCGTAAATTGATCGGTGACATCGACCATCTTCGTGAACGCGAGATGAAGCGTTTCAGTGAAGAGCTGGAACGTCGCCTTGGCGAATTCCACGAGATTCAGAACTCGGTCCTGGAGCGGATCGGTGTTGCCAGTAAAGATGTAAAAAAAGAAGCTGAGAAATCCGCCAAGCCGGCCAGCGCGAAGTCCAAAAATACCGCTAAGAAAACTGAGAAGAAAGCGGCGGCAGCCCCCAAGAAGGCGGCTGCAAAGGCAGATAAAGCAGCCGCCAAGGCTCGCAAGGCAACAGCAAAAGCAGCCTCTAGTGCCTCATCCGTTTCGAGCGCAGCAAAGCCAACAGCTGCCGAGAAAGCTCCGGCCAAAACAAAGCCTGCAGCTCCAAAAGCGGCAACCGCGAAACCTGCTACCCGATCCGCCCCCAGGCCAGTCAACAAATCTGACCTCACACTGGTTAAAGGAGTTGGACCTGCCACGGCGAAGAAAATGCAGGAAGCAGGCATTACCTCCATCGATCAGATTGCGAACCCGACAGAAGCAGAGAAAGAAAAGCTCAAAGCATTTTCTTCCATGAAAGGGTTTGAAACCTGGCCAGCAGAAGCGAAGAAACTAACCTGATGCTAACAACCGAACAGCCTGTCCTGCGTGACATCGTTCTGATTGGCGGCGGCCATAGTCACGTAGGTGTTCTGAAGCGTTTTGCGATGAACCCTGTACCGGGTGTCCGGCTTACCCTGATCTGCCGCGACACCCACACGCCCTACTCCGGTATGTTACCGGGTTACGTTGCAGGTCATTACACTTACGATGAAGTTCACATCGATTTAAGCCGCCTGGCGGAGTTTGCCGGTGCGCGTTTTTATCGGGATGAAGCGGTCGGAATTGATCGGGACAAGCAGCGAGTGGTTTGCCGTAACCGTCCCGCCGTGCCTTATGACCTGTTATCGATAAACATCGGGTCAGCACCCAGGGTCAGCGAAGTGCCCGGCGCTGAGGACCATGCGGTACCTGTTAAGCCCATCAACGGGTTCAATGCCCGCTGGTTATCGTTGCTATCCCGGCTGGAGAATCACCAGGGTCCTATGACAGTGGCTGTGGTCGGCGCTGGCGCGGGTGGCGTAGAACTCACGCTGGCCATGCAGTTCCGGCTGCGCCGGGAACTCAAGGCCCGAGGCGGTGACCCCGACCAGCTGTCGTTCCATTTACTCGATGCTGAGACAACGATACTTCCGACTCACAACCAGAAGGTGCGCGAAAAGTTTGAGGAATGCCTTAAATCCCGGAGTGTTCAAATGCACCTCGGGTTTCCTGTTACTCAAGTGGATTCCGGCAAGCTGGTAACCGGGTCCGGAGAGACTCTGAAAGTAGATGAAATTCTCTGGGTCACCCGCGCTGGCGGTCCCGAGTGGCTGCAAGGCACCGGGCTGGCGCTGGATGATGGTGGCTTTATTCGTGTCAAAGACACCCTGCAGACTGAAACTGACGAGAACATCTTCGCCGCCGGTGATATCGCCAACGTCACTAAACACCCCAGGGAAAAAGCCGGTGTGTTTGCGGTGCGTCAGGGCCGACCACTTGCCGACAATCTCAGGCTTGCAGCATTGGGCCGCAAACCGAAGCCATTTGTCCCCCAAAAAAAATGGCTGGCTTTGATCAGCACGGGTGACAAGTACGCCGTCGCCTCGCGAGGAGACAAAGTACGCTCTGGCAAACTGGTCTGGCGCTGGAAGAACTGGATAGACCATCGGTTTATGGCCAAATTCAATGACCTGCCAGCGATGGCAGAAAACACTGATTTACCGGATACATCAGCGGCCCAGAGCAAGGAAGAAGCGGCTCAGGCAATTTCCGCCGTGGCCATGCGCTGTGGCGGTTGCGGGGCGAAAGTCGGGAGTACTGTATTATCCCGGGCGCTTAGCGAACTAAGGCCCATTGAACGCGACGACATACTGATTGGTTTGCATGCCCCGGACGATGCAGCAGTGCTTACGGTGCCCCCCGGTAAAGCGGTGGTGCATACCGTCGACTTCTTCCGAGCTTTTATTGACGACCCCTACGTGTTTGGCCAGGTTGCCGCCAATCACGCACTCGGCGACGTGTTTGCCATGGGCGCTGAAGCCCAGAGTGCCACTGCTGTGGCTACGGTGCCGTACGGCATCGAATCCAAGGTGGAAGACGTGGTTTTTCAGATGATGTCGGGTGCTGTGGAGGTGCTTAACAAAGCGGGGTGTGCACTGGTGGGTGGCCATACCGGTGAAGGCCGTGAGTTGGCACTGGGCTTTGCCGTTAATGGCTTTATCGATCCCGAAGAAGTTATGAGCAAGGGCGGCCTGCGAGCCGGTGATGTGCTTCTGCTGACCAAACCCATCGGAACCGGTACATTGTTCGCCGCCCATGCCAAGCTGGAGGCTAAGGGCCGCTGGATTGATGCGGCACTGGCGTCAATGGTTCAGTCTAACAAGGAGGCTGCGCAATGCCTGCGCCGGTACGGCTCCAAAGCCTGTACTGACGTGACCGGTTGCGGCCTGCTGGGACATCTTGTGGAAATGACTCGCCCATCTGGCGTGGACGCAGAGCTGGATCTGGGAGCAATTCCGATCCTGCCGGGCGCCGAAGAAACCGCTGCAGCGGGTATTCTGAGCTCACTGCAGCCTGCCAATATCCGTTTGCGGCGCGGTATCCGCGATCAGGAGAAGTGGGTGAAGCACCCTCGCTATCCGTTGATCTTTGACCCCCTCACCGCCGGCGTCTTGTTGGCAAGTGTTCCAGCCTATCATGCTGAAGCCTGTGTCAAAGAGCTCAAGGCTCTCGGTTACCCGCACTCGGCGATTATTGGCCGGATTTTGCCCCAGTAAGAGAGCGGCCCTATCGAG
>JBBQMX010000306.1:0-3738 GCA_038329375.1 Pseudomonadales bacterium
CTGATCCGGCACCCGCCGTTTGCGGCGCCTGATCGGTACCGTCAACTTCCCGTGTCGGAGGGGTCAGCGCTTCATTCTGGGCAGTTACCTGGTTAACAGCCTCAGCACGGGTCCGTGTCTGAATTTGATCCAGGCTGGGAATACGTAATACTTCACCGCGCTTGAGCTTATTGATGTTGCCATCAATAAACGCATCCGGGTTAAGGTCCTGCAGAGCCAACATGACCTGCTGAGGACTGAGACTGTCATTCGGGCGGACAGTGGTAGCAATGGTCCAAAGCGTATCGGACGCACCGGTCGGCCCAAATGTGTTGTTTGCGGAAACTCTGGAGGAGGGCGAAGTCGTCTGACCCTGAGCCTGCCGGGTCGGCGCGCGCGGAGCAGCCTGTTGCCGGGACGATTCCGAACGGCTGACGGAAGAAGACGGTGCCTGCACCTGCTCCTGGAGCCCGGACTCTTCTGCATAAACCGGCGGATCAACCAAAACGGCATATTCGCGCATCAGACGCCCACTGGGCCAAGTCACTTCCAGCAGAAAGTTGAGATACGGTTCACGTACCGGCTCACGGGAGGTGACATTAACCAGCAATCCGCCATCAGGACCCGTAACAACCTCAAATTTAAGATTACTGAGGAAAAAGTCCCGGGTCAGACCCAGTCTTTCGTAACTTTGCCGGGATGCGAGTTCGACGAATACTTCGTCACGACTGACACCCTCCGTTTTTAACAGGCGGATGTCTGCATCCAATGGCTCGTTCAGAAAGGACTGAAGTTCGACTTCTCCCAACCCCAGTGCCTGAGCAACACCGGAGCCAAGCCCTCCTGCCAACGCCAGGGCAATCGCAAGCTTGCGTACCTTCATGCTTTTTCCTTACCAGTCTCCGTTGTTCGTTACTGTTTTTTCAAACAGAACCGGACGAGGTTGGATGACTTCCGTCTTGATATGTCTAGTTATTATGGGTGTTACCGAATTTTCATCCGCGCAAGTATTGTTGATAAAACCAGTTTTATCAATCAATCACACACAATCCTTGCACCATTCTTTCACGAAGTTGGTGGAACTTACTGTCAACACTGGTTTCATTCTGTAACAAAGTGGTTCCCAAACGTGAACAGAGGCTAACCCGAGACAAGAATCAGGCCGAAAAACCAAGCCGTGAAAGTAACAGGGGCGAGGGCTGTTTACAGCCCTCGCCCCTGTTAAATCACTCAAAACCAGACACAGTTCCGTTTTCACAACGGAAGTTGCGCCTACGATTTACCTTAGGAGTCTGAATAACACCTGAGCATTCAGGACATCTAATCAACGCTCCTGCAAAATTCGCAGCATACGCCTGAGCGGCTCCGCAGCACCCCAGAGTAACTGGTCTCCCACGGTAAAGGCAGAAATATACTCGGGGCCCATCGCCAGCTTTCGAATTCGCCCGATCGGCACACTCAGAGTTCCGGTGACTTTCGCCGGGGTCAGTTCCCGGATGCTGGCCTCCCGCTCGTTGGGAATAACTTTCACCCAGTCATTGGCATCCGCAAGGATCGACTCTATTTCGCTTATCGGCAGGTCTTTACGGAGCTTGATAGTCAACGCCTGACTATGGCTTCGCATTGCGCCAATACGCACACAGATACCGTCGATTGGAATTGGCTTCGACGTGCGACCAAGAATCTTGTTGGTCTCACTCTGTGCTTTCCATTCTTCCTTGCTCTGGCCGTTTTCCAATTGCTTGTCGATGAACGGAATCAGGCTGCCCGCCAGCGGGACTTCAAAGTGTTTGGTCGGGAAACCATCGGCGCGCAGGGTTTCAGTTACTTTTCGGTCAATCTCGAGGATGGCCGATGATGGCTGATCCAGAAGCTCCGACACGCTATCGCGCAGCTCACCCATCTGGGAAAGCAGTTCACGCATGTTCTGGGCACCGGACCCTGAAGCAGCCTGATAGGTCATCGGAGATACCCACTCAATCAGGTCTTTTTCCAACAAACCACCCAAAGCCAGCATCATCAGGCTTACCGTGCAGTTGCCTCCGATAAAATCCTTGACGCCTTTGTCGAGGGCTTCATCGATGACGTTCCGATTTACCGGATCCAGGACGATCACAGAGTGATCGGCCATGCGCAGCGTAGACGCTGCATCAATCCAGTAACCCTGCCAACCTGCTTCGCGGAGCTTGGGGAATACGTCACTGGTGTAATCGCCGCCCTGACACGTCACGACAACATCGAGTTCTTTGAGTGCGTCCAGATCGAACGCGTTTTTCAATGCTGGCACATCTGACTTGCCAACATCCGGCGCAGGTTGTCCGGCCTGGGACGTAGAAAAGAACACCGGGTTAATATCGGCGAAATCGTTTTCTTCCTGCATACGCTGCATGAGCACGGAACCAACCATGCCACGCCAGCCAACTAGTCCAACTCGCTTCATATGCGACCTTTGAACCTCATTTAATGCCAGCCCTGAACCTGTCTCGCCGGCTCAGGACCGGATGGATGATCCCGCGGTAACGGCATCGTGCTACCGTCGGGCCTAAACATCTTTTGAATCACAGCGCTGCCAGTACAGCCTCGCCCATTTCCCGGGTGCTTACCCGGCGGCCACCTTCTGCCATAATGTCTGCGGTTCTCAGACCCTGGTCCAGAACACGGCTGACGGCAGCTTCGATAGCACACGCCGCCGCTTCCGCTTTCAGGCTATATCGCAACATCATGGCTACAGACAGAATGGTTGCCAAAGGGTTGGCAATACTCTGGCCAGCAATATCCGGCGCCGACCCGTGGCAAGGCTCATACATGCCCTGCTTTTCGGAATTCAGAGCCGCTGAGGGCAGCATGCCGATGGAGCCGGTCAACATGGCCGCTTCGTCAGAAAGAATATCACCAAACATGTTGCCGGTCACAATCACATCAAACTGTTTCGGTGCGCGAACCAGTTGCATAGCAGCGTTGTCGACGTACATATGACTGAGTTCGACATCGGGATAGTCGCTCGCAAGCTCGTTCATGATTTCACGCCACAGCACGGTCACCTCAAGCACGTTGGCCTTATCCACGGAGCAAAGCTTACCGTTGCGTTGGCCTGCTGCTTCAAACGCAACACGGCCGATACGGCGAATTTCGGACTCGCTGTAAACGTAGGTATTGAAACCCTGCCGCTCGCCGTTGTCCAGGACACGCTCGCCCCGGGGCTGGCCAAAATAAATACCACCGGTGAGCTCTCGCACGATGAGAATATCCAGCCCGGAAACAACCTCAGGTTTCAACGATGAAGCGGAGGCCAGCTGCGGGTAGAGAAACGCTGGTCGCAGGTTGGCAAAGAGTTCCAGACCTGAACGCAGCCCCAACAAACCTTTCTCTGGACGCAAAGCCATTTCAAGATGATCCCATTTGGGCCCGCCGACAGCGCCAAGCAGAATGGCGTCCGCTTGCCGGGCTTTAGCCATGGTTGCTTTCGGCAGCGGCCCCCCGGTGGCGTCAATAGCCGCACCACCGACCAGGGCAGTGTCGAAGTCCAGCTTCAAACCGAAAGCTTCATTGACCTGGCGCAGAACTTTCTCGGCTTCCGCCACAATCTCCGGACCTATGCCGTCACCCGGTAATAACAATACTGACTGGCTCATTCATCCTTCCCTTATTTAGTGGAACAACCAGGGCGCGCTCTGCCGCCGGGCATCCTCGTATTGTTTAATCAGCTCGGCACTCTCCAGCGTAACCCCGATATCATCAAGACCATTCAGGAGACAGTGA
>JBBQMX010000307.1:0-3695 GCA_038329375.1 Pseudomonadales bacterium
GGTCTGGAACGTGGAAGTGCGGGGCGACCGCTCACTGACCCTGCGGCATATTCCGGTCAACAGCGTACCGTTGGACGAGTCCAGCAACGAAGTAATCCGCCATGTGCATCGCCTGTGGGGCTTCGATGTGCATCTGGAAAGCGTGGAAGACGGCATTGTGACAGACCAGTTCCACTGCCCGCCGAAAGAGCTCAAACTGGATGACGAATAACAGCGTTTCTTAACGCGTTGCCATGCCGGTACCTTCATCGCGTTTATTGAAGCACGATCCGCAGATAGGCCAGCGCAGCCCGCAGTGGTTTCTGCCCAAGTTCATGTTTGGCTTGCCATCGGATGTGCTGGGCGCTCGCACACCCTGGCTTCCCGGCCGGGCAAGACAGCTGGTTTTTACTCTGCTACTGAAGTTGCTGCAGGGCGATTACGTCACGAAGTACGGGCTGCCGAAACCGGAAAAACCGGTGCTCAGCCACCATCCGTCGGTCAACTCGGACTTGCTGGATTTTATACGTCACGGTCGCATCAAACCCCGACCGGCGATCAATGCCCTGCAAGGTGATTCGGTGGAATTCGCTGATGGCCGTATTGAGGCGTATGACATCATCGTGGCGTGCACCGGCTTTCGTATCACCTTCCCGTTTTTCGCTAGCGATTTTATTGATTTCGAGCGCGCCGCCCATGTGCCGTTGTATAGGAAGATGATGCATGCAGACTTTCAGAATCTGTACTTTATCGGCCTGTTCCAGCCTCTGGGATGTATCTGGCCGATGGCGGACTACCAGGCCAAACTGGCCTGTTCTGAAATCAGCGGTCGTTACCAGCGGCCACCGGATCTTAAAGCGGCCATCGACTACGAACTGGCCCACCCTCACCTGAAATTTGACGGTGGCGGTCGCCATTCCTCTGAGGTGGATTATCATAAGTTCAGGGACGATCTGAAAATCGAGCTGGCCAGCGCGGGCATCGACATCGGCAAGCCGCCGGCCGGTATCCGGGGTCGTTACAAACACTTCCGGCAGACAGCACCGGCGCACGTGAGCTCGGTATAATGATCCCGCTTTACGGGTCATTCCAGATTAAGCAGGCTGACCTCAAGGCGCGCCGGGTCCGGTACCGTGACTCGTCCGTATTGAAAGCTGATCAGGCCCTCTGACTCAAATTCCTTGAGCACCTTATGTACGCCCTGACGGGTCATGCCCATCATATTGGCGATGTGCTCCCGGGTCAGCCGAAAACTCACCGGCTCGGAGTCGGCCACTGCATCGCCGTGCATCTGGGCCAGGAACAGCAGTCGCCGACCGATTCGCGGTTTGATGCCCCGGAGAGCGTCGTCCTCAATCAGCGACATGGCCGCCCAGAGCCGCCGGCTGACCAGGTCCAGGGCAATCGGGTAACTCTCGGGGTTGCGGGCCAGTAGTTGCCGGAAACCCTCCCCCGGCAGCTCCACCACCGAGGCAGACTCATGGGCCGTGGCGCCATAAACCCGCGGCATACCTGGCGAAAAGACGGTGTCTCCGACCCAGGCTCCGGCCCCGAAAATAACCAGCACGGCTTCGCGCCCCGCCGGGTTCACTGAACTGATACGAACCGTGCCCTCAGCAATCACCGACAGCGACGACTGCATGGCGCCTTTGCCATAAATCGGTTCATCGGCTCTGAACTGTCGAATTCGAGCCAACGCCGAGGCTTCATTCAGCGCCAGCTCGGGAAAAGCAGAAAACAGGGGGCAGCGTTTCAAAACAGCTTTAATGTCTGTCATCACCAGAGTGTAAACTATTTGACAGTGTTAATAAGGGTGTCCGGCCTACACTCGTCCCATAGCTTATAACAACGGCAACACCACAAACGATCAGAGAGGCCGCCATGTCATCAGCAAGCTCATCACAATTGAACATACCTTCGAAGAAAGACAGCGTCAGCGCGGAAGAGTGGCAGTTGCGGGTCGACCTGGCCGCCGCCTATCGTCTGATTGCGCTGTATGGCTGGGACGATCTGATCTTTACCCATATTTCCGCCCGCATACCCGGCGATGAGCATCACTTCCTGATCAACCCCTACGGTTTGATGTTTGAGGAAATTACCGCCTCCAGTCTGGTTCGGGTGGATCAGGAAGCCAACAAGATCAACCCGGACGATTTCGACATCAACCCGGCCGGCTTTACCATTCACAGCGCCATTCACGCGGTCCGTGATGATGCCGAGTGCGTAATGCATACCCACACCGCCGCCGGTGTGGCGGTTTCGGCCCAGAAAAACGGGCTGCTACCGCTGTCTCAGCAAAGCCTGTTTCCGCTGGCCAGCCTTGCCTACCACGAGTATGAAGGCGTAGCGCTGAGAGAGGATGAAAAAGCCCGATTGCAGAAAGACCTGGGCACTGCCAACTCAATGATTCTCCGCAACCATGGCTTGCTGACGGTAGGTAAATCCATCGCCAATGCATTCCTGGGCATGTACATCCTGCAGCGGGCCTGCGAAGTCCAGATCGGCGCCCTGTCCGGCAACCGGGAACTGACCCCGATTCCTGACGGCATTGTGGACACCATTAAACAGCAAGCGTCTCAGGTTACCAAAGGCCAGGGCGGCAACCTCGCCTGGCCCGGCCTCCTGCGCAAACTGGACCGCACCAACCCCGGCTTCCGTGACTGATACAGGTGAAATGAACATGACCGAGACAACAAAAACACACGCCACCTTTACCGATATGAAAGAAGGCACAACGGAAGACTGGCAGGCAATTGCCAGCCACTTCGGCCAGTTTGCCAAGGGCCTGCCGGACCGCATCATGACTCACCTGAAGCTGCTGGAAGGCGATTTTGGCGGGTTCCCGGTGGACCGCCTGACTCACTGTCTGCAAACCGCTACCCGCGCCCATCGCGATGGCAAGGATGAAGAATATGTGGTGTGCGCTCTGCTGCACGATATTGGCGACACCCTGGGCACCTACAACCACGCCGATGTAGCGGCTGTTCTGCTGGAGCCGTTTATCAGCGAAGAAAACCATTGGATGGTCAAGAACCACGCCATTTTCCAGGGTTACTATTTTTTCCAGTACCTCGGCATGGACCGGGATATGCGGGATCAGTACCGTGACCACCCCCACTACGAGCGCACCCTGGAGTTTGTCAGCAAATACGACTCGCCTGCCTTCGACCCCAACGCGGAAACCCTGCCCATGAGCTACTTTGAACCTATGCTCAGGCGAGTGCTCGCAAAGCCCCGAAAATCGCTCTACAAGAAAACTGCCGAAGCGATGTGATTCAATAACAACAAGGTAGTTGCACCATGCTGGGAAACATCGGGCTGCTGGCCGGGTTGGTTCTGTTGATTGTCATGGCGCTGAGGGGTGTCAATATCCTGATTGCCGCTCTGGTCGCTAGTCTGGTGGTGGCCGTCACCAACAGTATGGGGCTGTCGGAAGCGCTGCTAGAGCATTTCCCTTTTGGTCCTCTCGGGGCGTTCAGTTTTGCTGGTAAATTCTTTGTGTTGTTTCTCACCGGAGCCATCTTCGGCAAGATGATGGCTGCCAGTGGGGCAGCCGGCTCTATTGCCAGCGCCGTCACCCAAAAACTTGGTGCCAGGCGCACGATTCTCGTCTCGATGCTGGTATGCGCCATGCTGACTTACGGAGGGGTAGTGGTGTTCGTGGTGATCTTTACCATGTACCCGCTCGGGGTCGCGCTGATGCGGGAGGCCAACCT
>JBBQMX010000308.1:0-3686 GCA_038329375.1 Pseudomonadales bacterium
TCGCGCTGAGGCGGGAGGCCCACCTGCCTAAACGGCTTTTCAGCGGTGCCGTTGCCCTGGGTGCCGGCACCTTCACACTGACCGCATTACCCGGTACGCCTTCTATCCATAACGTTATCGCCGCCTCGGCGCTGGGCACCGACCTGTTTGCCGGTGCCTTTATCGGCATTGTAGCGGCTGTGGTTATGTTCGTGCTGGGCATGGTGTACCTGGAACGCCAGTGGACCAAAGCTCGGGCCAACGGCGAAGGCTATGTCGCCAATGTCCAGGACGAGAACATGGAGAAACTGGCGCCAGCGCTCACCCATGGGCCGAGCTGGAAGCTCAGCGTGCTGCCTCTGGCGGTGGTGCTTTCAACCATCATCCTGCCCCGGCTGCTTACCGCCACAGCCCTGGTCCATCAGGCTACGCCCGGGCTGGGCAGCCTGGTAACCTTCGCCAACGGGGAGCCCATTATCTGGCCGAGTTTTGCACTGGTGCTGGGTGCCGCCAGCTGTGTGGTGCTGTTTGCCAGTTTTCGGGCCAAAGCTATGCAAAGCCTTGGCTCCGGGGCAGACGATGCCATCATGCCGTTATTGAATACCGCAGCGGTGATCGGTTTTGGTGGCGTGGTTACCCAGACTTCCGGTTTTGGCGTATTTGCACAGTGGGTGCTGGAGCTGCCGCTGCCGCCCCTGTTGTCGGTGTTCGCCTCGGTCAGTGTGGTGTCTGCCATTGTAGGCTCTGGCTCCGGTGGGCTTCAGATCTTCATGCAGACCTTTGCCGAGCGATACCTCGCCATGGGCGTCGAACCAGAAACTCTCCACCGGATTGCCACACTGGGATCAGGCGGTCTTGATTCGCTGCCTCACTGTGGTGCGGTTATCGCCATGCTGACGATCATGGGCCTGAAACATCGTGAGGCTTACAAGGATATTTTCGTGGTCACCGTCATCGTTCCGGTCATCGCCACATTGACAGCCATCGGCATGGTAACGGTGTTCTGATCGTCGCAAAACCAGGCCGACAGGTTTTTCAAGAATGTGCGAAGCCGCTGATAGCGGAGCCAAATAGTCTGATTTGACACTCGTTCCTCAAGCGATTTGTTGCGTATACTTGCGACAAGCAATCACTCAAAAACAAAACCGGAGGCGCCCTGCCGACCGGATGCAAGGGGACGATCAATGAAACGCCTGGGAACACTGGATGCATCTTGGCTTGCGATCGAATCTGAAGATACGCCAATGCATGTAGGGAACTTGCAGATTTTTTCCCTTCCGGACAATGCGCCAGAAACTTTTCTGCGGGATCTGCTGGATAGAATGAAAGCCGATTTCGAGGTGGCAACGCCCTGGTGTTACCGGCTGGTCTACGCCAGTTTTCTGGGCCGGCTGATAGCCCCTGCCTGGAAAACCGACAAGAAGATCGACCTAGATTACCACGTGCGCCACTCAGCTTTACCAAGGCCTGGCAGTGAGCGGGAGCTCGGCATCCTGGTCTCACGGTTACACTCCAACCCGCTGGATTTTGCCCGCCCGCTTTGGGAGTGCCACATCATTGAAGGGTTGGAGCAAAACCGGTTTGCGCTTTATACCAAAATGCATCACTCCATGATTGATGGCATCAGCGGTGTGCGATTACTGCAGCGAGTGCTCTCCACTAACCCGTCAGAGATCAGCATGCTGCCGCCCTGGTCTGTAAGGCCTAAGCAAACCCGCGCCAGTCGCACTGACCGTGAGGCCAGCGTACCCGCGGCGTTTTCCCAGGCTCTGGAGGCACTGCGCATCCAGGCCGACATGGCGCCTCGCCTGGTGGGCGCCATGAACCGCCTGGTGCAATCAGCCCGTCATCCGAATGATGCTCTGACCGCTCCGTTTACCGGCCCACGTTCGATGCTTAACAAGCGAGTGACCGGCCAGCGCCGACTTGCCACCCAGCACTACCAGCTCGACCGGCTCAAGGCGCTGACCAAGACCACTCATGCCTCCCTGAACGACATTGTGCTCTACCTTTGCGGCACCGCATTGCGGCGATTTCTGATTGAGCAGAAAAGTCTGCCGGACACCTCACTGACCGCAGGTATCCCGGTTAACATCCGCCCGGCAGATGATGAAGGCACCGGCACCGCCATCAGCTTCATGATAGCAACACTGGCCACCAACGAGGCCGACCCGATCACCCGGTTGACCACTATCAAGACCTCGACCCGGCGGGCCAAGGAGCACTTGCAAAAGTTACCCCGCAGCGCGCTGAACCAGTACACCATGTTGCTGATGTCGCCCTACATACTGCAATTGATGTCAGGCCTCGGCGGTCGCATGAGGCCGGTGTTCAACGTCACTATCTCCAACGTGCCGGGGCCTGAGGAGCCGCTTTACTATGAAGGGGCAAAACTGGAAGCCATGTATCCGGTGTCTTTGATCGCCCACGGGGGTGCGCTCAACATCACCTGCCTGAGCTACGCCGGCTCGCTGAATTTTGGTTTCACCGGCTGTCGGGACACCTTGCCCAGTATGCAACGATTGGCGGTTTACACCGGCGAAGCGCTGGATGAACTGGAGGCCTTGATGGCACCCAAGCCCTCAAAACCTGCGGTTCGGCGCAAGACAGCCAAGAAAACGTGACCGGCGACCGTGCCGTGACGGAAGTCAGGGCACGGTTCTATAACGCTCCGACGCTTTTCCAGTGGGCAGCCCCTACAAAGATCAGTTGAAGAAAGCGGGTGGTGCGGGTTTTTACCTGTTCTATCTGGTATTCGTCATCGGAGGAGACTCCCAGCAAGTCAGTCAGGCTGAAAGCCACACTGCGAACTACCAGGTCACAGGTCATGTCGAGGTCCCGGTCGTTCAGGTGATCGACCAGTCTCATTCGCCGCAGGTCGTTGGCGAGCTCGCTGGCAAAAAAGCGCATCTCACTTCGAATACCTTCCTGAACCGCCTGGCTCTCACCGGCCAGACCCTGCGCCATAAAGAAGAAAAAACTACGATTGGCCTCTACATGGCTGATAAAAATCGCGACTGATTCCGCCATCAACTTGTCAGCCTGCAACACATTGGCCCGGGCCTCCCGCATCATCTTTCTCAACACCAGACCCAGCTCATCCACCAACTGAAGCCCGAGATCGTCCATATTGCGGAAGTGGCGATAGAACGACGTCGGCACTATGCCCGCCTCGCGGGTGACCTCACGGATCCCCAGGCTGGCGAAGTGACGACCTTTGCCCACCAGCGACAGTGCAGCTGCCATCAGCTTGTCACGAGTCTCGCCGGGCTTACGCCTTTGTTTGTCTGCCATTACAGTAGCTTCCCCTAATAGACCGCCGCCAGTATGTCGATAACAAGTGTACACATTTTATTGGGATTTCTGAAATTCACACTGTCATTTCGGGCTGAAATACAGGTATTTGTACTACCTTAACTCTCTATAAAAATTATAAATAATATATAATACTATGTATTTCAATATTTTAAATACATACCTTGCACCTCATCGATTGTTGTTGACAGCCTCAACATACCTTGTGTACAGTCGTACACATATTGTGAACAACCGTACACATGGAGAGGAAAAAACCATGCTGGCATTACTGCAGGCAACACCGACACTGCACTGGCTCGGCAAGCAGCTTTTTAACCGGGAAGACCCGGCTGCTTTTTTTGACCCGCTGCTGGAACGAATCAACCCGATGTGGGTACGCCAATACGTGC
>JBBQMX010000309.1:0-3679 GCA_038329375.1 Pseudomonadales bacterium
GCAATAGACGGCATCACTGGGTTTTCAGTGGCGGCACTACCTCGGATTGCTTTTGGAGAGGGCAGTTTTCACAGTCTGGCAGGCGAAATTTCGAAGCTTGGCAAACATGCGTTGCTGGTGACCGGGGGACGTTCGTTTATGGCGGGTCCGCATTGGGCGCTCCTCCAGGACGATCTGGTCGGGCATGGCGTGGAATGGTCGCTGGTCAGGATCAGCGGTGAGCCCAGCCCGGCGCAGATTGATTCGGTGGTCTCACGCAACACCGCCGCCCGGTTTGATGTGGTCGTGGGAATTGGCGGCGGAAGTGCGCTGGATGCGGGCAAAGCCATTGCGGGACTATTGAACGACGGCCATTCGGTGACCGACTTTCTGGAAGGTGTGGGTACGCCCTCTGATTACCGTGGGCCTGCTGTGCCATTCATTGCAGTTCCCACCACAGCAGGCACCGGTAGTGAGCTGACCCGCAACGCGGTGATAACGCAACCGGGGCAGGGCGGCTACAAGAAGTCATTCCGGGACGACCGTCTGCTGGCAAGGCTGGCGCTTATCGATCCGGCGTTACTGGTCAGCTGTCCCGCGCCGGTTATGTTGGGAAACGCACTGGACGCGCTCACCCAGTTGATTGAATCCTATGTTTCAACTCGCGCCAGCGTGCTGACTGACGCCCTGGCACTGGACGGCCTGAGAGCTTTCGCCCGGGGTTTCCGTCCCGATCCGGCCCATCCGGTGCGTGATCACAGCGAGCTGGCGTACGCTGCGATGATCTCCGGTATCTGCCTTACCCAGGCGGGTCTCGGGTCGGTGCACGGTTTCGCATCACCACTCGGGGCATTTTTCTCGATTCCCCATGGCACCGCCTGCGGCACCATGCTGGCAGTGTGCACCGAGATGAACGTTAAGCTGTTGCGCGAGCGTACGCCTGACAATCCGGTGTTAGAAAAGTATGTCACGGTCGCTGACATGCTGTTCCCCTCAGCTGACAAACTGCGCACACCCGAGGACCTGGTGGCTGGCCTTCACGACTGGATAGCCCGATGCGAGCTCCCGAGATTGTCGGACCTGGGTGTTCGCATAACCGATATTGACCGCATTGTAGCCGCCAGTGGCGGTAATAGCATGAAAACCAACCCGCTGGCCCTGACCCCGGATGAGCTCGAGAAACTGTTGCGCTCACGTCTTTAACCCGGTTGTTTTCCAAAGATAATTGATCTCTTTTGGGCGGGTTCGAATGAACGTTAAGCAATTATTTTTGGTCTTTATATGTTCGAATTAAGTTGAAAGTATTCGTTAACGAATATTATAGTAGTAATATTACGAACATTGAAAACCGAT
Source organism: Pseudomonadales bacterium (assembly GCA_038329375.1). Taxonomy (GTDB): domain Bacteria; phylum Pseudomonadota; class Gammaproteobacteria; order Pseudomonadales; family Oleiphilaceae; genus Marinobacter. Next base: position 1,333 of record JBBQMX010000309.1, read on the forward strand.
CTTCACAGTCCTGCTGATAGCAGAGCATTCATACATGAAGTGCCCGCTTCAGCCATTTACGCCAAACAAAAATCACAGCGATGACAGGGGTTGAAATAAAGCGATGATTAGAATAGAGCGAGTGATCGCGAGGGAAATACTGGACTCTCGTGGTAATCCGACCGTTGAGGCTGACGTTATTCTGGATAACGAAATCGTCGGTACTGGCTGTGCTCCGTCCGGTGCATCCACCGGCTCCCGTGAAGCACTTGAACTCAGGGATGGCGATCCGGCCCGATATGGCGGCAAGGGTGTCAAGAATGCCGTAGACGGTATTAACAACATTATCCAGAAGGCGCTGATCGGGCGAAATCCGGTTGACCAGCGCGGCATCGACCAGCTGATGATCGATCTGGACGCTACGGAAAACAAATCCAGGTTGGGTGCCAATGCCATTCTTGCGGTATCACTGGCCACTGCCAAAGCTGCGGCCCAGGCGAGGGACCTGCCGTTATACGCCCATCTTTCGGACCTGTTTGGCCAACGCGGTCAGTATCAGATGCCCGTACCCATGATGAATATCATTAATGGGGGCGAGCATGCTGACAATAATGTCGATATTCAGGAGTTCATGATTCAGCCGGTGGGCGCAGTCAGCTTCAGCGAAGGCTTGCGCATGGGGACTGAAATATTTCATGCGCTCAAGAAAGTGCTCACAACGCGCGGGCTTTCTACGGCGGTGGGTGACGAAGGTGGCTTTGCGCCAAACCTGAGTTCTAATGAAGAAGCGCTTGAGGTGATCGGTGAGGCTGTCGCCAGTGCGGGCTTCCGCCTTGGTACCGACATCACGCTGGCGCTGGATTGCGCAGCGTCGGAATTCTACAGCAACGGCCTCTATCACCTTAAGGGCGAGGGCAAAAGCTTCACCGCCAAGGAATTTACCCGTTACCTCGAGGGTCTGACGACCCGTTTCCCGATTGTGTCCATAGAGGATGCGCTTGACGAAAGCGACTGGTCGGGCTGGGCTGTGCTCACCCGGGCCATGGGCGCACGAGTTCAGTTGGTTGGTGATGACCTGTTTGTCACCAATACCCAATTGCTGTCAGAGGGCATTGAGAAAGAAATCGCCAATTCAATACTGATCAAGTTCAACCAGATCGGCACCCTCAGCGAGACCCTGGACGCCATTCGCATGGCTCAGAATGCCGGTTACACCGCGGTTATTTCACACCGCTCGGGGGAAACCGAAGACACCACCATCGCTGACCTAGCCGTAGCGACGTGCGCAGGACAGATCAAAACCGGATCTTTGTGTCGTTCCGACCGGGTGGCAAAATATAACCGCCTGTTGCGAATTGAAGAGCAGCTCGGCTCCCGCGCGGCTTATCCCGGTTTGCGGGCCATCAAATGCCAACAGGCCCAAGCCTGAGGGAGCATTGAATATGATTAAACCTCTGGTCATCGGAAACTGGAAAATGAACGGCAGCTACGCAGCCAATGACGCCTTATTGACCCGGATGTTGCCGGTACTGTCAGAAAAAGCGAAGCTTCAGGTAGCTTTATGTCCGCCTTTTCCATATCTGTCGCAGGTTGGTCAGGCGCTATCCGGATCAAGGGTCTGGCTGGGAGCTCAGACGGCTAACCCAAACCCCTCGGGAGCCCACACCGGGGAAGTCAGTGTGTCGATGCTGCGAGAGCTGGGGTGCGAATACGTTCTGGTGGGCCACTCTGAGCGCCGCCAGAGTTATGGCGAGTCTGACGAGGATGTCGTTGCGCGGTTCACCGCCATCCAGAGCGCAGGCCTGACTCCGGTGCTTTGCGTTGGAGAGACCCTAGAGCAGCGGGAGGCCGGTGAAACTGAAGCGGTGGTTGCTGATCAAATAAAGGCTGTGCTGGCAGCAGGTGGTATTGAGTGTTTTGATGGCGCTGTCGTGGCCTATGAGCCGGTGTGGGCGATCGGAACCGGTAAAACGGCAACCCCGGAGCAGGCGCAGCAAGTACATGCTTATATACGTTCGCTGTTAGCCAGCCAAAGCGAGTCAATCGCCGGCAGACTACCGATTCTTTATGGCGGTAGCGTCAAGGCAAACAATGCCAGAACGCTGTCAAATCAGGCGGATGTTAACGGCGCTTTAGTCGGCGGCGCCTCGCTGGATGCGGCAGAGTTCATGAATATTTGCCAGGCCTTCGAACCACAGCAGGGACGTCCCGATGACCAATCGTAACGCAATCCGTGCGGATTTTTTTCCAACCCCGGATCAGTTACCCGAAGTTCACAAGCTGACACCTGAGCCGGATCAGAAAGAGTACCTGGTCAACGGCAACCGTGCCGGAAGCTCAGGCCGAGATCTTTCTGCAGAAGTTATCC
>JBBQMX010000310.1:0-3675 GCA_038329375.1 Pseudomonadales bacterium
CAGTATACGGTTCATTCAAACACCCTCCCGCGCAGCATCATCAGCGCAATACAGGGCAGCAGACCGATCAGACCCAGCGCCATCAGTAAGGCCGATGGGGTTGCAGTCTGCGGATAGCGCAGCATCGCGGGCTCACTGCCAGCGGGCAGCAAGGTCGGCACATGATCCGTTGTCACAGGCATCTCCGAAGGCCGGACCGGAAATTTGTCCACCGCAATGAAACTGGTATATCGCGTTACCAGTTGGTGTTCCAGCGCCAGACGGGTGACTTCGCTTTTGTCGTCTTCGTTGATATGACCTGACAGGCTTTTATCCATCAACGAATTGATCTTCGCGCGGGCCCAATGCCGATGCAGGCCTTTCGCGGAGGCAGCCTCATCCAGCGCCAAGACCTGCTGCCAGGCGCTGCCATCGGGCAAACGGCCCGACACCGTGAATTCCCCCGTCGGCGACTGCCCGCGGATTACCTGAATCAACGGCTCGCCCCGGAACAAATCCCCGGGGCGCCGGGGCAAAATGTCATCGCGGGTGTCAGCATTCCAGTCAGCAACAATATCCGCCAGCACCGGCGACTGCATTTTGCCGAACAGCTCATCCAGTGGTTGTTCCATAGCGCTCAGATCGCTGATGGATGTATAAGTGCCCCGACCGAAACGTGCAGCTTCCCGCATGAAATGCATGTTAGGGGCAGAGCCAATGCCCACGGTAAACAGACGGCTATCCCCGAGGTGATCCTGGATTTTCCGGAACAGCGCCGCCTCATTGCCAACCGCACCGTCGGTAATAAACACCACCTGACGGATATGGCTGCCTTGCTCCGAAGCTGGTTTGTTAAGAGCCAAATCCAGCGCGCCCGCCATCTCGGTACCCCCATCCGCCTCCAGTCCACGCACATAGCGCCGGGCCTGATTCAGGTTGGCCGTGTTTGCGGGCCTGGCTTCGCCGTAAAGGGAACTGGTCTGGCTGTTGAACTGGATGACGTTGAACCGGTCCTCATCTTTCAGAGTATCAAGGCCTCTCCGTAGGGACGCCCGGGCCTGCCGGATCGACTCCCCCGCCATGGAACCGGAGGTGTCGATGACAAACACCAACTCCCGCGGCAACTGTTCGGTGTTATCAAGACCCGGCACCAGCATGGTCATCAGATAATCCTCACCCTGCCAGGTTTCGTGGAAGATGGCCGTTGAAGGAGCCTGGCCACGCACCGGCGCCCAACGCACCACCAGGTCACGATCCATCAGGATGGCCCCGGCCTTCGGCACCACCGTGACCGTGTTGGCATCCCAGGTACTGTGCAAGCCATGAGTGGGACTGGTCACCGCACCAATAGGCAAGCCCGCATTCAACTGCAACTCAACCCGGGCATGGTGACTGGTCGACGCCACATCCCTGGGTAATACAGTGAACGGGCTGATGGCGTCGGCGTTTGGCACGTCATTGGTCGGTGCCGCCCAGCCCCCTTGCCAACTTACCGGCCCGCCAGCTTCGTTCACGGCAGCACCCGGTATGTAGCGGGGTGTCAGCGTGGTGGGCAAGCGCAACTCGAACTCACCGGACTGGTAACGCACCGCCTGCTGATAACGCAGTTCAATCGACACCGTCTCGCCGGGCGGAATGTTGGCGAGCCGGTTGGTGAACAGATTAGGCCGTTGCTGATCGACCTTCGCCGCTTGACGGCCCTTCCGTTTCGCCTGTTCGTACTGTCGTTTTGCCTCATCACGGGTCTGGATTTCCCCGATGATCACCCGCTCGCCTGCAGTCATTTTCAGGCTGTAAACGCTGGCTTGCTCCGGTAACGGGAACACATAGACGCCCTCCCGCCACTGCTGGCTGGTGTTTGCAAACGACTGCGTCAGACGAGTGTCTGCGATCAGGCCACCGACTTCTATTTTGAACTCGGTCTGCAGCAAGGTGGCCGGTTGTTTGCACCCGGTTTCCTGATCAATGAAATGAAATGCGCCCGCGCCCTCTTCGCCGCGCTCGGTGGCCTCGGCAGCAACTGACTGTACGGCGAAAAATAGAAGCACCGCCAACCACAGGCTGATACCTTCAACAATGGCCAGCCGCCTGGACTGACGGGAGGAGCCGGAACAACGGGATTCAGAGGTGTGATTGGTCACTTCCCGGGACAGCGCATTGGATTGCATCGGCCAGATTCCTTATTCTCGATGAGTCAGTTATGGCGTTGATTTCAACCCATCGAAACGGCAATACCGTGGCGGAATCTGTCCAGGCAAAGGCAGAATATGATCAATTGTGGCAAACCAACCTGCCATGCTTGTGCTAAATGGTTTCCATGGTTAAATGGCGAACAGACTTAGAACCACACCCGGGATTCACCATGAAACGTCACATTGCATTAATCGAAGACGAACCGGCGATTCGCGAGAACTACCGCGATGCGTTCGAACGTCGGGGCTACCGGGTATCCGTTTATGGCAACCGCCAGAGTGCCTTTCAGGCCCTGCGCAATGGTCTGCCGGATCTGGCGATTATCGATGTGGGCCTCGGAGATGAGATGGACGGTGGCTTTGACCTCTGTCGGGATTTGCGTCAGCTCTCCCCGACCCTGCCAATGATTTTCCTGACCGCCCGGGACAGCGACGCTGATTCCGTCCTCGGGCTCAGGTTGGGCGCTGATGACTATGTCACCAAAGACATGAGCCTTGACCACCTGTTTGCCCGTATAACCGCTCTGTTTCGCCGCGCCGATGCCTGGGCCGAGTCCCGCCAGCAACCGGACGAAGAATTTGAGCGCGGCCGCCTGCACCTGAATGTCGACCGCATGACGGCAGAATGGGATCGCAAACCGATCGACCTGACGGTAACCGAATTCTGGATGCTCCACGCCCTCGTCCATCACCCGGGCCATGTCAAAAGCCGCACTCAACTGATGGAAGCGGCCAATACGGTGCTTGACGACAACACTGTGACCTCCCATATAAAACGCATACGCCGCAAGTTCCAGCAATGTGACAGTGCGTTCGACGGCATCCAGACCGCTTATGGTTTTGGCTATCGCTGGAACGCCCATGAGGCCTGAGCTTTGAGCCTCAAGCGCCAGCTTTTCATTGCCAGCTTGCTGATGTTGCTGATTCCCTGGGCGGGACTGCAGTTTGTATTGGAACTTGATACCGCGTTACGGGAGCAATCTTCAAACCAGCTCAGCGCCCAGGCCAGCCGAATGGCCGTTGCCCTGTCAAACCAACTGCCGGTGACGGACAGCCGGGAGACGTTCTACGCCACTACGCTCAACCGCGCGCTCAACGTCGACGGCTACGGCGACGACTGGCCCGGTTATGACGACACCGAAGCCCCAACCCGGGCAACCGAGGAACCCATTCAATGGCAGGCGGCCGTCCATGGCGGCGCACTGTATCTCTTGATTCGGGTACAGGCCGAATCACCTGTTTACTTCGATCCCGGTCAGCCGGAGCAGCCCTTCGAGCACTTGCGCATATACTGGCAAGGCAGCGACGGCCTGCATGAGCGCCACATCAGATCGCCGGCACCAGGCCCGGTTGTGGGCTGGCGCTCAGGGCGAGAGCCGGCAGCGGATTATCAGATAACGGGCGTATGGCAGGCCATTGGCCGGGGTTATCAACTCGAGTTGCAATTGCCCCGGCCGGACGAAAACAGCCTGTTCAGTTTTGCCATTCACCGGCCTGTACCGGG
>JBBQMX010000311.1:0-3658 GCA_038329375.1 Pseudomonadales bacterium
CTCTCACGGCCATTCAGGCTTATGCCCGCAAAAGTCGTCGTTTCCTGGAGCGGGGCGATACCACAACGGTGGATGCCAATCTTGGTGAAATCACCAGTTTGTGTAACAAAATGGCCGAGCTGACGCGCCAGTTCAAGGTCTTTGCCCGCAAATCAGAGGGCCCACCGAGCAGTGTCGATCTTCGCTTTGCAGTGGATGCAGCGCTGAAAATCATCACCGCCCAGGACAATAGTGAAGCAGTTCATTTTGAATGGCTGCGGCCTGCAATGCCGGTGATGTGCCATGGTGACCTGATCCGGGTCGAACAGGTGCTGGTCAACCTTGTCGCCAACGCCATGCAAGCGGTTGAGGGGGTCGAGAACCCGATCATCCGGATCGAAGTGGCCGAGAGCACGAAAAGCTGGTCATGCCTGGTGCGTGACAACGGATCGGGGCTGCCTGCGGAGACAGAACAGATCTTTGAACCGTTTTTCACTACCAAATCCATGAAGCAGGGTCTGGGTCTTGGCCTGTCGATTTCGCGGCAGATCGTCGATGCGCTGGGGGGCAGCCTCACCGGTCGAAATCGCTGTGATGGCCCCGGAGCCGAATTCGATTTGACGCTGAACAAACGAGGGACAATGGAATGAGCCGACCGGACGTGATGTTTATAGATGATGACCCGGATATCCGTCAGGCCATCGCACAGACCATGGCCCTGGAGAATCTCAGGGTCGAATGTTTTGCCGATGGCCGGTCCTGCCTCAAAGCAGTGACGCCGGATTTTGCCGGCGTGGTCCTGTCTGATTACAACATGCCTGGCATGGACGGCCTGGAGGTTTTGCAGGCGGTCCGGCAGGTGGATGACAGCATTCCGGTGATTATCCTCACCGGGCAGGGGGACATCAGCACTGCGGTAGCGGCCATGCAACAGGGCGCCTACGACTTTATCGAGAAGCCGTTTGATCATGATGAGTTAATTGAACTGCTCCGGCGTGCCCTTGAGAATCGACAACTGGCCCTTGAAAACCGTCGCCTTAAAAATCAGCTTCGTCTGATGGCCCGCCCGGGGCCGAGGTTGTTGGGAGACTCACCACCGATGCAGCGCCTGATGGTCACAATTGAGCCGCTGCTGGATATCTCCGCCAACATACTGTTGCGGGGGGAAACGGGCTCGGGTAAAGACGCCATCGCCCGGTATATCCATGAAAGCAGCCCCCGGGGCAAACACAATTTTGTCGCGATCAACTGTGGTGCCGTGCCGGAGAATCTGATCGAGAGTGAATTGTTTGGCCATGAATCCGGTGCTTTTACGGGCGCTGAGAAGCGCCGGATCGGCAAGTTCGAGCATGCCCATCAGGGTACCCTGTTTCTCGACGAAGTCGAAAGCATGCCGTTGCCGCTGCAGGTAAAACTGCTGAGGGTGCTGGAAGAACTCACAATTGAGCGGCTGGGCAGTAATACTCCCATTGATGTAGACGTGAGAGTGGTAGCCGCTACCAAGGTGGATTTGAAGGAACTCAGCGACACGGGGGACTTCCGGGCTGACCTCTACTATCGTCTGAATGTGGTCCAGTTGGATATTCCGCCCTTGCGGGAACGCAAGGAAGACATCGCCATGTTGTTCCATCACTTTGTGCTGATTGCCGCCGCTCGTTACGAGCGTGAGAGTATCCCCCTCACCGCCAGCCAGGCCGCTCGCTTGGTTCAGCACAGTTGGCCTGGCAACGTCCGGGAATTGCGCAATCAGGCGGAACGATACGTTTTGCTGGGCCCGATGGCGCTCGCTGATAATCACAGTTCAGAATCCTCGGACCTATACTGCCGTCAGACGCTGACCGAGATGATAGACGCCTACGAAAGATCGGCGGTAGTCGCTGCATTAAATGCCTGTCAGGGCAGCATCAAGGATACGATGATACAGTTGGGGCTTGCCCGTAAGACCCTTTACGACAAAATGAAAAAGCACGGCCTCGACAAATCTGAATTCAAGGATTGAGCCTGTAGTGAGGCCGGGGAGATTTCGCGTAGATCAATTAATGGACAACCAATGACGATCTGGCTGATAGCAAATCCGAAAGCAGGCTGCGGTGACCGCGGAGAATCATTCTGGCGTTCTTACCTTGAAACCTCTGGCCTCACCAACCTGACGCCTTGTGATCTGGAGAACGATAGCTGGATCGAACGGATTGAACCCGGCGACTGGCTGCTGGCCGCTGGCGGAGACGGCACTGTCAGCCGGACGGCCGAGATTTGTGTTGGCAAAGAGGCGGTGCTGGGCGTGCTGCCCTCTGGCACCGCCAATGATTTTTCCCGCAACCTCGGCTTGCCGCAAGACCCCCAGGAGCTCTGCGATCTGATTGCCAGCGGCAGTCAGCAATCGGTTGATGTGGGTTGGGTGAATGAGCAGATGTTTTTGAATGTCAGTCATATCGGTGTGGGAACCTGGCCTGTCCGGGGGGCGACCAGCGAAGTGAAACAGCGTTGGGGCCAACTCGGTTATGCCCGGGTGCTGGTAAGTCGGTTGTGGGCTTATCGGGGATTTCCCGCGACTATCCGGTGTGACGGACAAAGGGCTCAAGGCCGCTGGTTGTCCATTGCGATAGCTTCCGGGGCGTTCTACGGTGGTGGCAACCCGATTCCCCAGGCCGCTGCGAACGACGGGATGCTTGATGTGGTGGCGGTGAGGCCGAGATCCTTTGTTCATCTTTTCCTGGCCTATACGCTGGTCCGTATATTTGGGCGGGAGGCCCGGAAAAACGCCACCATCGTCCATTTCAAAGGTGGCCACTGCGAGGTCGCGACCCGGCGCCCGAAAACTGTCACCGCCGATGGCGAAGTCATCGGTTCAACACCGTTGAGGGCCCGCTGCGAAGCGGGGCGACTTCAGGTGCTCTGTGAGTCAGTTGTGAGTACCTGAAGGTTTTGCCTGAACCGGCCCACTATGGCTGCCAGAAGTATTTGTCCATTTCCCGCAGCAGAGTGCCTCTGGGCAAACCGATGTCCAGCTCCAGTCGTTGAATCCGGTCTGTATCGCAGCCTACCTCTTTTCGTATACGGCGCCGTGCCTGCGACCGTTGCAACCAGATACCGGGAAGACGGAGTAGTGGCGCAAGGCTGCCTTTGAGCTCGCTTATGCCGGTGTTCTGGTGCCTGGTGATTGAGTTCATATTTTGTCCCTCGCGGTGCTGTGCTCTGTCTGGACAATGTTGCGCCCCACACTGAAACCGAAACAGAGTCAGCTGCCCAGCAATCTCGTCAGTACAGATTGGTTAAATTCTTTGCTGTATTGGTGTTGCTCCGGAGTAACTGTGCTGCTCGTGTCCAAACCTCTCTACCGATGCCCTGCGGTCCATCGAGAAATCTGTCGGCACCATTCATGAACAGGTCACCCAGATTGCGACGGCGGCTGAACAGCAAGGCCAGGTAGCAGAAGAGATCAACAGGAACGTGGTGCGTATTGTGGAAGCCGCGCAACAGAGTGATACCGGTGTGACCCAGACCAATGAAGCCAGCGAAGAGCTGGCCCGTCTGGGTGAAAACCTCCGGGGCTTGGTGTCACAGTTCAAAGTCTGAGATTACGGCGCCGGCTCCTCGGCGACGACCCGAAATTGCAGCTCGGCGAGGCGAGCGTAGAGGGGGTTGTTCCGCATCAGCTCGTCATGGCTACCGACCGCTT
>JBBQMX010000312.1:0-3648 GCA_038329375.1 Pseudomonadales bacterium
ATGGGCGGCCACGGGGCGCTGGTGTGCGCGCTGAAAAATCCCGGGCGGTATCGCTCGGTGTCGGCGTTTGCGCCGATGTGCAACCCGACAGCGTGTCCGTGGGGTGTGAAGGCCTTCTCCGGCTATCTCGGGGCTGACAGAGAGGAGTGGGCAGAATGGGATGCCACGCTGTTGATCCCCGGCGCACCGGAACGACTGAAGCTGCTTATTGATCAGGGTACGGCGGATGACTTCCTGGCTGAGCAACTCAATCCTGAGGCACTGGCTGATGCCTGTGAACGTGCTCACCATCCGATCCGGTTGCGGATGCACCGGGGCTACGATCATAGCTACTTCTTTATCGCCTCATTCATTGATGATCATCTGGATCACCACGCGGAAGCTTTGGGTCTGCACTCCTGAGACTTCAGCCCGCGCAGCTCAGCGCCTGAAAATCCTGGCGGAGATCCGCCAGCTCAGCCGTCAGGTGACTGCGCTGGCGGGGTTTTGACTGCGTTAGCAGATCGCTCATCAGGCTGGCCAGCTCGGGCTTGATCTGGGCGACCATCGCCTGATATCGTTCGCCGCGAATTTCGGCATTGTCTCGGATCAACCGCTCCATGGCGGCATCAAAGCCCTCGCTGCGACGCTCTTCCAATACCTCTAACAGTGCCTGTTGCCACCGCGCCCTGCCGTCAAGCCAGATGTCCGTCTGGTTGCCCCGGGTCTGGTTCCAGGCGGCAATGGTGACCTTTTGTTCATCGTTGAGGTCACCCAACCAGTGCTCCACACGCTCAACGATACGTTGCTCTCGCTGCTGCTCCGAGATCGCCGGGTCCGGGTCGAGGAACTCCTGCTCCTTTTCAGCCTGGTTGGCGGCCATGTTGCGGGTTAATTCGTCAATCTGCTCGTCGGTGAGCGTTGTAAGCAGCGCTGTAGCGATAGGGGTAACTTCCACCATCAGGCGGTCCAGCGCCAGAAAAATTTCGGACTGCCAGCGTGCCATATCCTGATCATTCAGAGGCGGGTTACTGAGGTCCGATTCCAGGTTGCTCAGCCAGTCTGCGTAACGGGGTAACTCGCTGCTGCAATGCCACTGCCGAAAGCTATCGATGGATTGACTAAGCTCTGTCTTCTGGTTGTCGGTGAGTGTTATGTAGTCTTCCACCCACCAGACGATGCCCCAGTCTGCATAGCGATAAGCCATGCGGGTAGAGCTGCAGGCCGAGACCAACAGAACAGTTACCAGGATCAAGACGATGGCGCAACGCTTATGGGACACGGCGATTCTCCCTCAAGGTCTAACCGGCTTAATGGGCGAAGTCATGCAAGTTCCCACAGTAGGCCGAAATCCATTGATGGTAAAACGTCCACGTCTTCAACCATCCGGATGCTGAACTCGAGCAAGCTGCTGTCCCGTTTGAACGCCCCGCTGTACAGATCACCTTTGGGACCGATGATGGCCTGGGCTGTCGGCCCGGAACTGCGAGCGGGCCTATGAGTGACTACCGCCACTTCGGAGTTGGCGAGACGAACCAGGCAACCTGGCGGGTAAGGCGTCAGAGCGCTCAGCAAGGCTGAACTGATCCCGGGCCGGGGGTTGTCGAGGGCGGCGTTGCGAATAGCCTTCATGGCATCGCTGACAGTCAGCCGGTCGCGATAGGCCCGACGGGTGATCATGGCAGTATAAAGCTCTGCCAGTGCCAGAATCTGGGCCTCCGGCTCAATGTTCTCGCTGGTCAGGCCAGCCGGATATCCGGTGCCATCATGATGTTCATGATGTTGCTCGATGATAGTCAGTAGCTGCCGGTTCTTTATTCCAGCTTTCCGCAGAGCCTTTGCGCTCAGCAACGGATGCTTGCGGATCACTTGCCGCTGCTGGTCAGTCAGGCGTCGGGAGGATCGGTTGAGTTTATCGAGAAAGGGCAGCAGCGCCAGGTTTGCCGTCAGTGCAGCACCTAAAAGTGCCAGTACCCGTTTCTCTTCCAGCCCCATGGCGCGGGCCGTGAAGTGACAGATGATGGCGTAGAACAGGGTTTGCTCATAGGCCGTGGGTTCCACTGCGTAAAGGTGCACCAGCGCCAGGCTCGGGTCTGGCGCGCTCAGGCAAACGTCGTCAATCAACCGCGCCAGGGCCGACAGCCGTTGGGGCGCATCGCTTTCGCTATCTGAAATGGCCGTGAGAGTGGCTTCCAATTCCTGCAGCAGGCTCGGGTATTCCTCAAAAGGATTGTAGAGCCGGATTTCCTCAACCTGTTGCGGTTTAACCACCAACGGTTTACGAGGGTAAAACAGGGCACGTTCGAACAGTTGCTCAAGCTGGGATTCGCTATGTATGACATGGCCCTGGCGCAACAGCACATTGCCACTGAGGTCGTATACGGTCCATGGCAGGGGCTTGCCAACAACCAACCCCCCAGGAGCAACTCGGACAAGATCAGACACGCTTATACACTCACCCGTTTTTGTTATGACCATGACTTCAGGCACGGATTATTGTCAGGATTTCGTTGGTCGTCTACCGAAGTTTAAACCATAACGGTTTTGCTGTCTTTGTCTCCGATTCCAGTGTTCATCCGGAACACAACGAAAGTACGTACTTTGTCATCTTTGGTAATTTCTAGCAATCAGGTGCCGGTTTTATAGCAGATTTGCTCTATTATAGTGGGCAAGCACCAGGTTGGTGCCCGGATTTCTTCGCTGCCCGGTCGGGTCGTTCCCGCTCAGGCGAATGCCATGATCGCGCCTCGGTTCGACCCATATGCTGTACCGTTTACGCAATAATTTTCGTCTCTCTATCATCACCATGCTGGGCGTTTGTGCCATCGTCGGCGTCACTCCGTTTGCTATTTACAGGTTCGTGCAGGGTGATCTGCTGGCCGGCACAGTGGACACGGTCATTATACTGTGCATCCTAACCGCAATGTTGTACGCCTGGGTCACTGGTGATACCCGCCGCAGCGGTTTCTGCGTGGCGATTATCGCCTGTGCCGGCGGTGCAACGGTGGCGTCGGTGCTCGGTACGATTGGTCTGTTCTGGCTTTATCCGCCCTTTATTACCAGCTTCTTTCTGACCCCACCGCGCCTGGCGGTCATCATCAATCTGGCCACACTGCTGGTGTTGATGGTGCTCAACATTGGTTTTCAGTCCTTTGAGTACATGCTGTCATTCGCCACTACCGCTATTGTCGTCAGTGCCTGCGCCTATATTTTCGCGTTGCGGAACGAAACCCAGCGCCGGCGACTGGAGCAACTGGCCATACTGGACCCGCTGACCGGCGTCAAAAACCGCCGGGCGATGGAGCAGGAGCTCAAGACAGCAGTTGCGTTCCACCGGCGCAGCGGACTGACGTACGCCCTTACGATACTGGACCTTGACCACTTCAAGAGCGTCAATGACGCCTATGGCCATGCCGTCGGCGACCAGGTGTTGCTCGATTGCGCGCAGATTATCCTGAAGCACACCCGCAAGACGGATCAGTTGTTCCGGTTCGGCGGTGAGGAATTTGTGTTGCTGTTATCCGGTGTGGACGACTACGGCATGCGGGCTGTGCTGCGCAATGTCTACCGTGTGCTGCGCCGGGACCTCAAAAGCCCCGGGGGGCCAGTGACGGCCTCTTATGGCCTCACGATGCTGCAGGACGACGATACCCCGGATTCCTGGCTTGA
>JBBQMX010000313.1:0-3641 GCA_038329375.1 Pseudomonadales bacterium
ATGATTGGTGCTATGTCGCTAACTTTGAAGAGCCACGGGTGCCAAAAGTCCTGCGTTTACCTGCCGGCATGGGGCAAGCCCTCAAGCAGGATATGGACCGGTTGATGAGCCGCCTGATGAAGGTGATTCCCCAGACCTTTGACAGTGACAGCTTTCTTGAGCGTGCCGAGCAACTCAAGAACGAATACAGCAAGAAACAGGAAGATGAGCTTGAGAAAGTTGCTTCCCAGGCTCGCAGGAAAAAGGTCAGCCTGACCATAACCACACCGGGCGGTTACCGTCTGGTGGCGATGAGTGGGGATCAGCCTCACACCGTTGAAACTTTCAAGAAGCTCACCCAGGAGCAACGGGACAAGTTCGAAGCGATAATTGACAAGCTGGAGAAGAGGCTCCGGCAAGCGCTGAGAAAGTTAGCTGAATGGGAACAGGAATACGTTGATAAACAGCAGGCATTGAATCAGGAAACCCTGGAAAGCATTGCCGGCCACCAGATTGATGAGCTGATCGCCAAGTATAAGGCCGAGCCCGATGTGACGGCTCACCTGGAGGCGGTCAGAAAAGACCTTGAAGACAGCCTGGAAATTTTCCTGGAAGACAACGAGGAGCAGGCAGCGATTGCTTATGCGTCCCTCGACAAAAAAATGCCCCGTCGTTACCAGATCAACCTGTTGGTCAATCATAAAAATGATGAAGTGCCGATGGTGGTGGAGGACAACCCGAATTATCACAACCTTTTTGGTTACGTTGAGAATGTCACCTACAAAGGCACGGTGTTTACGGACTTTTCCCTGATCCGGCCGGGGAGTCTGCACAAGGCTAACGGCGGCTACCTGTTGATGGATGCCATCAAGGTGCTGGAGCAGCCGTTTGTCTGGGACGGTCTGAAGCGTGCGTTGCGTTCACGTAGCATCCAGATCAACTCGCTGGAACGGGAATTAACGTTCTCCGGCACCATATCGCTGGAGCCTGAGTCGATTCCGCTGGATGTGAAACTGGTGCTGTTCGGGGACCGGGAAACCTGGATGTTACTGCAGGAATATGATCCCGAGTTTGCCGAGCTGTTTCGCGTAACCGCTGATTTTGAAAATGAAATGATGCGAACTTCGGAGAGCCAACTGCTTTACGCGAAGTTTATCGCCAGCCTGGTGATCGAGAAGAAGCTGCTCCATTGCCAGCTGAAAGCAGTGGCACGGGTGATCGAGCACAGCTCTCGAATGGCGGAGCATCAGGACAGGCTGTCGTTGCATGCAGCGGACATTGCCAACCTGCTTAGGGAGTCTGACTACTGGGCTCGTCAAGCTGGCGCCAAGCTGATTCAGGCCTCCCATGTCGAGCAGGCCCTGACCAGCGCCCGATACCGCAGCAGTCGGATCCGTGATCAGTTTTACGACTCGATTCGCGACGGCACCACCCTGGTGACCACCACCGGTGTCCGGGTGGGGCAGGTCAACGCCCTGTCAGTGCTGTCCACAGGAGGGTTTGAGTTTGGCCTGTCCAATCGCATCACTGCCACTTGTTACTATGGTGACGGAGACGTTATGGATATCGAACGGGATGTTAAACTGGGCGGCAACCTCCACTCCAAGGGCGTGATGATTCTGACTTCCTGGCTGTCATCCCATTTTGCAGCCACCGAACCCATGCACCTGTCGGCCAGTCTTACGTTCGAGCAGAACTATGGTGAAGTCGATGGCGACAGTGCGTCACTGGCGGAGTTGTGCGCGCTGGTGTCGGCACTGTCAGGGTTTGCGGTGCGCCAGGATCTGGCGATCACCGGTTCGGTGAACCAGTTTGGTGAGGTGCAACCCATCGGTGGCGCCAATGAGAAAATTGAAGGCTTCTTTGAAACCTGTCGCCTGACCGGTATGACCGGAACCCAGGGCGTTATTGTCCCCCATACCAATGTGCAGAACCTGATGCTTGAAAGCGAGTTGGTTAACGCGGTGCGGGATGGACAGTTTGCGGTATACAGTGTCAGCACAGCAGAAGAAGCCATTACCCTGTTGCTGGGTAAACCGGCCGGGAAAATGGATGAAAACGGTCGTTTTCCGAAGCAAAGCGTGTTCGGTGCGATTCAGCAGCGGTTGGATAAACTGCGCGAGCAGGAACGTGAGGAACACAATCATGGCGATAAAGATCACTCGATTCACTAAGCCATTGCTGCTCGGGCTGACTACAGCTCTGGTTTTTAGCTGGCCGGTAGCGGCGCTCGAACTTCAGGGCGAGTTGGCCCAGGGTGCCCTTATGCTGGGGCGCTCTGACCCGGGCAGCCAGATCTGGCTCAATGATGAACCCGTTCGGGTGACCGGAGATGGTCGGTTTGTGTTCGGCTTTGGCCGCGAAGCGGATCCGGACCAACGCCTACGGATCATCACACCGGATGGTAAAGAGCAGGTCCGGCCTTTGACGCTTGCACGGCGCGATTACGATATCCAGCGGATCAATGGCGTGCCTTCACGCACGGTAACCCCGTCGGAAGAGCACCTTGGCCGGATCCGTCGCGAAGCCGAACAGGTGCGTGAAGTCCGGAGTACCGACTCGGATCTGACCGGGTTTCTGGAAGCCTTTATCTGGCCTGCCGAGGGCCGTGTCACCGGCGTTTATGGCAGCCAGCGGGTGTACAATGGTGAGCCGCGCTCCCCCCATTACGGCATAGATATAGCAGCGCCCAAAGGCTCCGCAGTGATTGCGCCAGCCGACGGTGTCGTGACAATGGCAGCGCCGGATTTGTTCTATTCCGGCGGAACCCTCATTATTGACCACGGTTATGGCGTAAGCTCCACTTTTTTGCATCTGGATGGTTTTGAAGTTGCGACGGGCCAGAGGGTCAGGCAAGGCGAGGTGGTGGCCCGGGTAGGCAGCACCGGCCGTTCAACTGGCCCTCACCTGGACTGGCGCATAAACTGGTACGGTGTAAGGGTTGATCCCACCACCGTTGCGCCACCACTAGTGTCCGGCCATACGCCGGGCGCTGACAAATAGCCGCACCGAACAGACAGCCAACAGAGAGGATGCACATGAGCGACATTGATCAAACCGTCTATGTGGTGGAAGACGATGAAGCGGTAAGGGATTCACTGGAACTTTTGCTGAAATCCGCGAAGCAATCCGTAAAGCCCTACAGTACGGCCAACGCCTTTCTCAGTGATTACTCCGAGAAAATGGCGGGCTGTATCGTGCTGGACATCCGAATGCCGGGTATGGACGGCATGGAGCTACAGAAAAAACTCAATGATCGCCACTCCATCCTGCCTATTATATTCGTGACCGGCCATGGCGACGTCCCGCTGGCGGTGGATGCCATGAAAGAAGGCGCGGTGGACTTCATTCAGAAGCCCTATCGCGAAGGGGCTCTGCTTGAAAAGATCGAAGCCGCCCTGGAGCAGGACCGCGAACAGCGCAAAACCCTCGGTGAAGAGCAGGAAATCCTGCGACGCGTAAAAACCCTGACGCCCCGGGAAACCGAAATCATGGACCGGATGATTGCCGGCCAGGCCAACAAGGTTATCGCCATAGAGCTTGAAATCAGCCAGCGCACGGTAGAAATCCATCGATCCCGGGTGATGCACAAGATGGGCACTCATTCACTTGCACATCTGGTCCGTATGATCTTGTCCGTAAAGGACCGTATCGACGCGAAG
>JBBQMX010000314.1:0-3636 GCA_038329375.1 Pseudomonadales bacterium
TGGCCATGCAGTTCGAAGGCACCAGGTAAGCGATAACCAGGGCCGGACTGTATGCAGTCCGGCCCGGGGCTGCTCACACATAGGGAGCTTCTGCTGAAATCCGCTTTATCCAGAGGGCAGTCACTTCCTTGCCCTCGCCCACTGGAATCTCCCGCTTTCTCGCCTTGAAACCTTTTAACACCACCTCGCCCTACGCCGAACCGCCACCGGCCGGGCTTCGCGTGACATATCAGAAAATAATTCCGTCCCGGTTTTCCGCACAAGACGACGATCCCATCTCAAAGCAGCGTTGATTGATACACATCAAGACAACTGGCGAGATCATCGATAAAGATGTCGTCATACCACTGAAGCATCGCGAAACAGTGCGTTGTTCCACCGAGGTCATAGTGTTCAATGGAAGCGGTGAAAGGGCTTGGGGTATTAATTGAAGGTCAACGGTGCAGAATCAGCTTGCACATATATCGAAATGCAGCTTTATTTAAGGAACCTCCTTAATACATGTCCTGAATACGGACAAAACGCGGAAGATTGTTCAAATTCCGTAAAACCCCGCATGTGCGAAGGGTATGCCATGCCCAAGGCTTTACTGGCCTGCCTCGGGGTTGGCCTGCTCTACTATGTTTTTGCCTTGATCGGTGTGCAGTTTGTCAGTCTGCCCTCAGGTATTGTCATTCTTTGGCCTCCCAATGCTGTTTTACTGGCCGCATTCCTGACTCTGCCACGACGGATCTGGCCGGGGTTAGCTGTTGTCGTGTTATTGGCTGAACTCGTGGCTGACTATTCCGTTTTTCCTGTGCACGCCGCCTTGCTGTTCGGGCTGGTTAACGTGGCAGAATGTGCGATAGCTGCGTTTATTATCACGCGGTTCAACGGCAGTAAGCGCGTTCAGCCAGACTGGAGTGAACCGCGGGAGCTGGCGCTCTTCATTCTGATTGTGTTTTTCGTTACTTCGCCGATTGCTGCCCTGGCGGGCGCTTCTGTCTATGCCTATGTTCTTCTTGATACTGCGCCTTTCACAATTCTATGGCGTCTTTGGTGGTTTGGAGACGCAACCGGCCTGATCACGCTGACCCCCATCCTTCACATGCTTTTCAATGCTCGGATCTACTGGCCGGACACCCGGTACCGTTCCGCAGGGGCCATCGAGTGGACAGGATTGATAGCAATCACGTTTCTCACTTGTTTTCTGGTGTTTAACGTTGGCATCACTGTTGGCAACGTATTGGCCGCGACGCCGTTACTGGTCATGTTGGCACCGGTCTGGGCAGCGTTGCGACTGGGGCCACTTCCCGGTTCCGCGCTGGCTGCAACGGTTGTGCTTTATGCAGCGATAGCGACCGCCACAGGTCAGAGCCCCTTCGTGACAGACTCGCCTGAAAGCACAGCACTGCTGACACAGGAAATCATCGTGCTGTACATCGTGATCGTGCTCTTCGCCGCCGCCTACGTGAGCCAGCACCGACAAAACAGTAATAGCTTGCGGCTGTATAAAAGCGCCCTGGAAGCCACCGACGAAGGCGTGCTGATTACCGAGGCCAGAGACGATCAGCCAATCATCTACTGTAATCAGAGCTTTGTGGACAGGACCGGGTACGAGGAGGAAGAAATTCTCGGCCGGAATTGCCGTTTCCTGAATCTTTGTGAGCCGGATCAGCCTGAAATCCAGCAAATCAAAGAGGCGATTCTGCGCAAGGAGCCGATCCGTATCACTGTGCGCAATTTTCGTAAGGATGGTACGGCGTTCTGGAATAACCTCGTCATCAACCCCATTTTTGATTGGCAGGGAAAGACGTCTCATTTCGTCGGGATCATAAGAGACATTTCCAGGGAAATCGAACAGAACGATCAATTGGAGAATCTGCTTGAAAAGCTTAAGGAGTCCAATGAATCCCTGGAAGACAAAGTGCACCAACGCACCAGCGAACTGAAAGAAGCGAATCGTATGCTCGAACGCCTGGCGTTGACCGATGAGCTTACCGGTGTCGCCAACCGCCGCAACCTGATCAGCCGGGGACATCAGGAAATACTGCGCTGCAACCGCTCGGGCGGCACCTTGTCCGTCATGCTGCTCGACATCGATTTCTTCAAGCAGCTCAACGATCAATACGGCCACGAGGCGGGGGATCTTATCCTCCAGGCTTTTGCCAAAGCGGTGCGCCAGTCTATTCGAAAGGTAGACGGTTTTGGTCGCTGGGGTGGGGAAGAGTTTCTGGTACTTGTTCATAACTCTGAGCAGATCGACTTACGCGTTATGGGCGAGAAAATACTGCAAAGCGTCGCGCAATGCCGTGTGGCCTACAAGGGGCAGGAGCTCGATATGACTGTTTCTATAGGCATCGCGACCTGGCAAGGCGGCGGTTTCGACCAGACCGTGTCAATGGCAGACAAAGCCATGTACCAGGCCAAGGATTTGGGGCGAAACCAGTTAGTGGTGTACCAGCACGAGTCCGGAGTGGCGCGGAAATAACCCCTAAGGCCTTCGCGGCAGGCTCGAAAAAACCATCCGAAAAGCCCTCGAGCAACGTATAAAATGGCTCAACAGGCGAACGCCCGTTGGCCGACACTTGCTCTTGGAGAACCTGATGGCGCCCCGGTATGATACGCTTTTTTACGACGGACAATGCCCCCTGTGTGCCCGTGAGATCCGCAGCCTTCGCAAACTCCAGAATGGCAATCTGATCTTCGCAGATATTCACCAACAGGATGGCGAAAATGAGTCTGTGCCCAACCACGAACAACTTCTTCGCCGATTGCATCTGATGGCCTGGACCGGGGACTGGATCACCGGTCTACACGCCACTGCGCGCGCCTGGTCCCACACCCGATTCGGCTTTCTGTTCAAGCCATTGCTCTGGCCTATCATTTTCCCGATTGCCTCGCGGATCTACGAAAGCTGGGCGGACCGCCGCTATGAACGCATATACGCCTGCGCCATCGGCGGGAACGGCAATAATTGTTAGGGAACCATTGAAATAGATCCAAAAAAACCCGCTATCCAAAGATTGGCCAGCGGGGCTGAAAAACACAACCTGATCAGGGGTCAGTCGTGTGTGAACCTGCTTTCAGGTGCTGATTCAGGCCGCCTGTTCTTCGCTTTCATCGACCGAATTCCGGATCAGGAAGTCAAACGCACTGAGCGCTGCCTTGGAGCCATCGCCCATGGAGATGACAATTTGCTTATACGGCACCGTGGTGGCATCACCCGCGGCGAATACGCCGGGAATGGAGGTTTCGCCACGCTCGTCTACGATGATTTCGCCGTGCTGGCTCAGTTCGATATCGCCCTTTAGCCACTCGGTATTGGGAATCAGGCCAATCTGGATGAAAACGCCTTCCAGTGAAATGTCGTGCATTTCTTCAGTGCTGCGATCCTTGTAGTGCAGGCCGTTGACTTTGCCGCCTTCACCCACAATCTGGATGGTCTGGGCCGAGGTGAGTATCTCGACGTTCTTCAGGCTGCGGAGTTTCTTTTGCAGAACGTCGTCTGCCCTCAGTTCAGGGGCGAATTCCAACAGGGTCACGTGCCCGACGATACCGGCCAGATCGATGGCGGCCTCCACTCCAGAGTTACCACCGCCGATAACGGCCACTCGCTTGCCCTTGAACAACGGGCCGTCACAGTGAGGGCAGTAA
>JBBQMX010000315.1:0-3635 GCA_038329375.1 Pseudomonadales bacterium
CGTCATACGGCCAATATAACCCGGGTCAGCCATGAGCAACCGGAACTGACCAGCCTGAAGATGCTGGCTCACCGCCGTATCGACTTGTTTATTTGTGAGCAATCCGTCTGTGATCACTTGCTGGCAAAACACGTAGACGACGAACCCGAATTAGCCCGGATCGGAGCCATTCCCGGCATCGTTGGAGAAAGTCGCCCTTTCCGGGCTGCATTCTCCCGTCAGCATCCAGAAGGGGAAACACTGCGCGATGCATTCAACCGGGCACTCCGCGAGCTGGAAGAGCCCCCTGAGAACGTAGCTGAATAACTTGCGGCAATCCCCTATCTGATTTTCCCCTCAATGTCATCGGGGTTTCCTATACTGGTCCTACGCTTACCCGAATAAGATGAACCCCATGGATATTAGCAACGACCACCGCTTTGCCATCAATCTTAACGTGAGAGGCATCCAGCCCTCCGCAACTCTCAGAATCAACGAGCTCAGCAATCAGTTGCGCGCCGAAGGCCGGGATATTATCAAACTGGGCCTGGGACAGTCGCCGTTCCCGGTGCCCGAGCGCGTTGTTGCGGCACTGCAGGAAAATGCCCACCAGAAAGACTACCTGCCAGTAAAGGGCTTGGAAGCGCTACGGGAATCCATCTCCGGTTACATCAATCGCAGTGAGCGCATGCGTTGCAACTGGGAAGACGTGCTGATCGGCCCGGGCTCTAAGGAGCTGCTGTTCATTCTGCAACTGGCGTACTACGGCGATCTGCTGATTCCCAGACCAAGTTGGGTATCCTACGCGCCGCAGGCAAGAATCATCGGTCGCTCCGTCCACTGGCTACCTACCCATGCGGAGAACAACTGGCAACTGACCGCCGAGGAGCTGGACATCATCTGTCGGGATGACCCCTCCCGCCCGCGCATATTAATCCTGAACTACCCGTCCAACCCGACCGGATGCACTTACACGGATGATCAACTGCTGTCGATTGCCAACGTTGCCCGGAAGTATCAGCTGATTCTGTTATCAGACGAGATTTACGGTGAAGTCCAGTTTGACGGCAAGCATAAGTCCATCGCCCGCTATTATCCCGAGGGCACGATTATCAGTACCGGCATGAGCAAATGGCTGGGCGCGGGCGGCTGGCGACTGGGCACGTTTATTTTTCCGAAAGAGCTGCGGCCGCTGCAGGATGCCATGGCGATTATTGCCAGCGAAACCTACACCGCAACCAGCGCCCCGATCCAGTACGCCGCCATCACCGCCTTTAACGGCGGCGACGATATCGACAATTACCTGCACCAGTCCCGGCGGGTATTGAAGGTCATCGGCGAGTACATGCACCGCCGCCTGACTGCTATCAACGTCAAGGTGCAGAAACCGGAAGGTGCGTTCTATCTTTTTCCCGACTTCTCCGCCTTTAAAGATGCCTTTGACCGTCACGACATCAAGACCAGCGCTGCCTTCTGCCAAACCCTGCTTGAGCAGACCGGCATCGCTATTCTGCCGGCCAGTGACTTTGGCTTCGTACCTGACCAGCTGAGTGCGCGACTGGCGTTTGTCGATTTCGACGGCACCGCGGCCCTGGCGCTGGCAGGCAGAGATTTTGCCGACCAGGATCTGGACGATAGCTTCATTGACCAGGCCGGTCCAAGGTTGAAACTGGCCATGGATAAGCTGGAAGCCTGGCTGAAAAATCTCTGACCGCGGTGTAGGCTATACGCCACTGATCTTTTACACGGCAGTCTCCAATGCCGGTAGCAATTCGTCTATACAAGGATTTGTCTGTGCAGACCATCGCTGACTTCGCTGAACAACTCGCCCGGGAAGCCGGTGAACTGGTTCGCTATGAACGGGAAAACAGCACGCTCAGAACCGATTACAAAGACCAGACCGAGCTGGTGACCCACGCCGACCTGATGGCCGACAAACTTATAACCGAAGCCATTCATAAACGCTTTCCGGATCATCGTATCCTGTCGGAAGAATCACGGCCCGACAAAAGCCAGGCTGCGGACCTGGACAGCCCGCTGTGGATAATCGACCCCATTGACGGCACTGTGAACTATGCCTACGGCCATCCCCAGGTGGCGATCTCCATCGCTTACGCCGAGCGCGGACACGTGCAGACTGGCATCGTTCATGCCCCGTTCGCCAGTGAGACTTTTCGAGCGGTGCGTGGTAGTGGCGCCACTCTGAACGGCACGGCGATTCAGCACAGCGGCGCCACTGAACCCCGTGATTCCCTGTTTGCCACGGGTTTTCCCTATACCAAAGATAACCTTGCACCGTTGCTGAAACGTCTGGACGTGATGATTCACCATTGCCGTGATTTGCGGCGGGTAGGGTCTGCGGCACTGGATATCTGCTGGGTCGCATGCGGACGGCTGGATGCTTACTATGAGTCGGTCAGCCCATGGGATTTTGCCGCCGGTCGGCTGATTGCCCTGGAAGCAGGCGCCCGCGCGGGGCACTTTACGGAGGTGCCTGAGGGTTATCCGGAAGATTTATGGG
Source organism: Pseudomonadales bacterium (assembly GCA_038329375.1). Classification (GTDB taxonomy): domain Bacteria; phylum Pseudomonadota; class Gammaproteobacteria; order Pseudomonadales; family Oleiphilaceae; genus Marinobacter. The sequence goes on from JBBQMX010000315.1 coordinate 2,501, forward strand.
GGCAGGATCTGCTGATCAGCGCGCCTGGGATCTATGACTCGCTTCGGGCGTTGTTGAATGGGGCTAGCTGATGTTGAGGCTTATTCATTTTACCGAGTAACAACCATCACGAAGGAAGGCTAATACCGAGGGATGACTAATAGCTGGGGAGTTTGGCGCTGTTGGTAAAGCTTTTCCCAGAGACGCTCCGAGTACGTCCCTGTAGCTTGTTTCCGGCCATCCCTGGCCTCCAACACTCTGGGAAAAGCTTTACCAACACCACCTTTTGAACAACTTTACGGCCTATTAAAAAAGCATTGATACCAATCTGGGACTAATCAAAATCAGACGAGACGGAGGCAAGATTCACTCAGGCGGTAAAAAAGTCCGAGAGGTGCCGGGCAGAGGTCGCTTCAGGGACTGTTGGAGGCCATGGATGGCCGGAATCAAGCGTACATGGAGGTACTTGCAGCGTGTCCCGGAAGCGACCTCTGCCTGGCGCCTGACTCCCATCGAGACAAGATCATCACTTCAGTTTATCTATAACGAAACAGAGGCCATCTCAGGCACCCAAAGTCCAGCCGCCAACAATCCCCAATTCTCGTCAAATTCAGCCGAGGGCAAACGTTCAAACGACGATCGCACGAAACGCTGAATACGCCCTTCAATAAACACCATCATCCAGTCAGCGCTGTGGCCGGCACTGGTCAGTGGCCGCAACCCCTGGCGGATGTCACCCTCTTTCAGGATCTGACGTACCTGGGTTTCGAGCCGGTCGAAAAACTGCGATACACGACGCTGCAAACCCTCGTCCTCCCCTACCAGGGCGTCACCCGTCAATACCCGGCAAAGCCCCGGATTGCGTTCTGCGAACACCAGCAGCAGATGGGCCAGTTGCTGAAGCCTGATCCTGGCATCCTCATGTTCCTGTAAAATAAGCTGGCAGCGGGAAAAAACCGCTTCTTCGGCAAACTCAATCAGGCCTTCGAACATTTTTCGTTTGCTGGGAAAGTGTCGGTACAAAGCAGCTTCGGTAACACCGACCCGCTTTGCCAGACCCGCGGTGGTAATCCGCGCCCCCGGATCGCTTTCCAGTAAGCCAGCCAGAGCCTGAAGAATGAGCTCACGACGACTGGGTTCAGGTTGCTTCATAGTT
>JBBQMX010000316.1:0-3591 GCA_038329375.1 Pseudomonadales bacterium
TTAAAGCGGTGAACTTCGTCGACAAACAGTAGAGTATCCCGGCCTTCGGACTGCTTGCGGTACTTTGCCCTTTCAACCACCGCGCGGATATCCTTGACGCCGCTCAGCACCGCCGACACCGTTTCAAAACTGAGCTCACTGAGGTTGGCCAGCAAGCGCGCAAAAGTTGTCTTACCGACGCCCGGAGGCCCCCAAAGTATCATTGAGTGGAGCTGGCTTTGCTCAACAGCGCGTCGCAGAGGCTTACCAGAGCCCACCAGGTGGCTCTGGCCGACGTACTCATCCAGCGTCGCAGGCCGCATGCGGGCGGCCAGAGGCTGAAAGCCTTGCCGGTCCTCGAAAAGGCCGTCCTGCATCAGCTTCCGCCTTGAATCACATCCACGTTGTCAGGATACTTAAGGACAAATTCGGAGTTGGAAATCTCATCGTTCAACACGATGTTATTGAAGCTGAGAATGCTGCGCTGGCCCAGAGAATCCACAAGACGCATCTCCTCGAGTTTGCCGTCGTAAAACGTCATCTCCAGAGACACAAACAATGAATCCGGACTTGTAGGTACCAGTGTGTAGGTGTTGGCATTTTCGCTGATAGCGCTGACCGACACATCGTAATTTTCCGACAAGTTGTCAACTTCACCACTCAACAGCATGGCCGGGGTATTGGCAACCTGCTGATCCAGAGCGTGAATGGTGACCTGTTCCAGATCAGGATCGTAAACCTCGACTTTCTCGTCATTGGAGGCAATGAACTGCGCCATCGGGCGTTCGGTTTCCCAATAGAACAATCCGGGACGTTTGGCCTTCAGCGAGCCACGGCTTTCCTGAACTTCGCTGCCGCTGCCGTCCACCACAATCTGAATGAAGTCCGCCTGGTAGGTGGTATACCCATTCAGCTCCGCTGTCAGCTGTTCTGCTGCCGCATTATCATCAGCCTTGGTAGTGGCAACGCCCATCGTTAATGCCAGTACCAGCACTCCAAATTGCTTCATTCCCATCGTATATTCTCCTAATCTCTCGGTGGTGGCGGCGCCAGAACTTCCCGGGCGCCGTTATTGCCAGCTGAACTGACAACACCTGACGCCTCCATGGCCTCTACCAGGTTGGCAGCACGGTTGTAGCCGATCTTGAATTTACGTTGTACCGACGAAATAGAAACCCGACGACCTTCAGTCACGAAGGCCACTGCTTCATCAAACAACGCATCGGATTCACTGTCACCGCCTTCGGACAGGCTCGGGACGCCAGGCAAATGTTCACCCTCGGCACCATTGAGAATGTCGTCGACGAAAACCGGCTCACCTCGCGCTTTCCAGGCACTGACCACCCGGTGAACCTCGTCATCATCGACAAACGCGCCGTGGACACGAACCGGTAGACCTGAGCCCGGCGGCAGATAAAGCATGTCACCATGGCCCAGCAACTGTTCTGCGCCACCCTGATCCAACACCGTCCGGGAGTCAATCTTGGATGACACCTGGAACGAAATCCGGGTCGGAATATTGGCCTTGATCAGGCCGGTGATAACGTCCACCGATGGACGCTGGGTCGCCAATATCAAATGGATTCCCGCTGCCCTGGCTTTTTGGGCTATCCGGGCAATCAGCTCTTCGACTTTTTTACCAACAATCATCATCATGTCAGCAAATTCGTCGATCACCACCACAATAAAGGGTAATGTTTCGAGCTCGGGGCGGAACTGCTCTTCACTATCCAGGTACTCATCCGGCTTCCAGAATGGGTCTCTCAAAGGCTCCCCGATTTCCTGGGCATCTTTGACCTTGCGGTTGTAACCCGCCAGGTTCCGGACCCCCAGGTTCGCCATCAGCTTGTAACGACGCTCCATTTCCGCGACACACCAACGCAGGGCATTGGCAGCCTCTTTCATGTCGGTAACCACCGGTGCCAGCAAATGCGGGATGCCGTCGTAGATGCTCAGTTCCAGCATCTTCGGGTCCACCATTATAAAGCGCACCTCATCGGGCGTGGCCTTGAGCAGCATGCTGAGAATCATCGCGTTTACACCAACGGATTTGCCCGAACCGGTAGTACCCGCAACCAGCAGATGGGGCATTTTCGACAGGTTAGCGACCATCGGGTTACCACCGATATCGTTACCCAGAGCAAGCGTCAGCGCCGACGGCGATTCCTGGAAAACCTTTGAAATCAGCACTTCACTCAGGCGAACCATTTCCCGCTCTTCGTTGGGGATTTCGATGCCTACCACCGATTTACCGGGAATGACTTCGACCACTCGCACACTAAGAACCGCCAGTGACCGCGCCAAATCCTTCGCGAGGTTGGAAATACGGCTGACTTTCACCCCGGCAGCGGGTTTGATTTCAAAACGAGTAATTACCGGGCCGGGATTAACCTCTACTACCTCAACAGAGACGCCGAAATCTGCCAGTTTCTCTTCCAGCAACCGCGACATGTGTTCCAGCGATTCTTCCGAATAACCTCTTTCCTTGTGCTCTTCAGGTGGGTCCAATAGCGAAATCGGAGGAATTTCGCTCTCAATGTCGTCAAATAGAGAGGGCTGGGCTTTTCCTTTCGGCGCTTGCTGTGTTTCATCACGCTTGAAAGGAGAAATCTTGAGCGATTTTGGTACCACCCCTGCCATCCTGGAAGATTTACCGGATCCGTTGGTGGTGTTTACTGACATCGGCTCATACGGTTCGGCGTCTTTTACCTCCCGGGAAGAAAAACTTTCGATACGGGCGGGCTCTTCCCCCTGAGTTGCCACATCATCAAATCCGGGCTCTTTGCGCGGTTTTTGCGAAGTGTCTGCTTTTTTGGCTTTACCAATACCGAACAGGCGCTGCCACCAGGCACGCTTCTCTCCTGCTCCGGACACCCGGTCACTGAGGACCGGTGGTTCCGGCTTCCTCGCTGAGGATTTTGGTGGTAATCGGGCTGAAAGATCCTGCTGGGGTGCCGTCGATTTCAGATCAGACTTGGCATCTTTTCCCGGATTTGGCGAAAACATTGCGCGGGTAGTCTCAAGGCCCCGGATCGTTATAGACCCCACCTGATCCATTAAACGGAACCAAGAAAGCCCCAGCGCGACGGTCAAAGCGAACAGAAAAATAGCCACTAACAACAGGGTGGTAGCAGGCAAATTAAAGAGCCGCACCATGGCCTCGGAAACTTCCACTCCCAGCACCCCGCCGGAGGATGCCTCCAGGCCCAACACTGAATAAAGCGACAACAGGCTTGATGCAGACAACAGAATTAACAGGAAGCCGCCAAACCGTACCATAAACAAGGGCCAGTGCAGGTCCAGGGGCTCATGGCGAAGGCGCACAAGCATCAGTGCATAACCGGCAATCATCACCGGAAACAGGAACGCCACATGGCCAAAGAAATCCATCAGCAGGCTCGCGAGCCATGCACAGGTGCGACCAGCATAGTTGGAGACCTGGGTATCGTGGCCAATGCTGGCCCAGCCCGGATCACTACTGCTGAAGGTCAGCAGCGCCATACTCAGGTATATGCACAGGGCGATCAACGCAATGACAGCGCCTTCACGGGCACCTTGAGCGACCAGACGGTGAAAACGCTGTTGTTTTTCAGTCAGTTCAGGCGTCTTAGT
>JBBQMX010000317.1:0-3579 GCA_038329375.1 Pseudomonadales bacterium
CACTGCACAGAGGCCGGCAAAAATATTAAGGTTTTCCTGGTTGAACGTGACGCCGTTGTAGCTGAACCCGTTTTGACGAAGGCTGTCCTTGTGTCGTCCCAGAATCCGGTAATCTTCCGAGATACGAATGACCCGCTCAACGGCAGGCAAAGCAGCTATCTCATCCTTATCAAGGGACTTGGTTTCCCCCAATAGATAGATTTCTGTCAGCTTTTGCGTGGAACCCTGTATCTCGTGGACTCGCAATGTCACACCGGGCAGATTTTCCAGAAAATGCAGGGTCTCACGATAAGCATCGCTGTCGAGCGGCGTATTGGGATGAAGAATCGCTAACATGTCTTCTGCTCCTTCAGGATGTTCGGGCCTGTTCCGCCCGGTGGCGGCACTGCATGTATTCGCGGTGGTTAAGATGCAGCAGATCTGCCATCCGGCGAATAAGGTGTTCCTCGTACTTGTCGATCCTGCCGTCTGCGAAAGCCACCCGCCAGATACTTTCGAGAATCACCTGTTTACCCTCCTGGTCGAGCTGGGCATTCAGGGTCTCGGTAAATTCATAAAGCGATGTGGCATCATCGGCATGAGCCAGGGCGTCGTCCAGAATGGCTTTGGCCTCTTCCGGTGTGACTTCATGTGCGCTGACGGCACAGTCGACAATGGTCTGCAGCTCGCGCTCATCTTCATTTCTATCCACTCGGGAAAGCTGAACCATGAGCGCCGTAGCGGCTAGCGCGAGTTGATGGCCGTCCGGTTTGCGAGAGGCTTTCGAATCCGTGGCATCCGGCGAAAACAGCTGCTTGAGCATATCAATCATAGCGAGTCCTGCTGATCAGTTCTGGTTCCTGGTCAGGCTGCCGTCAAGCGGCACTTGCCAGTCGTTTTACACGGCCTTCCAACTCGATCTGGTCAGCAGCAAAGCGCCGGATACCGTCAGCAAGTTTCTCGGTGGCCATGGCATCGTCATTGGAGCGCCAGCGGAACCCGGACTCGCCCATTTGTTCCGGCTTGTCGGCAGTCTGCGCGGTTTCCGGCGCAAGCTGGCGGGGTAAAGTGTCAGTGTCATCCTGCAAGGATTGCAGCAGGGCAGGGCTTATGGTGAGCCGGTCGCAACCCGCCAGCATTTCGATCTCGCCGGTATTGCGGAAACTCGCACCCATGACAACGGTTTTGTAGCCATGACATTTATAGTAGTTGTAAATGCGCGTCACCGACTGAACGCCGGGGTCTTCTGCGGCAGAGAAGCTGTCCCTGTCACTGTTCGCAATGTGCCAATCGAGGATTCGACCCACAAACGGGGATATCAGAAAGGCACCAGCGTCGGCACAGGCCGCGGCCTGTGCAAAGGAGAACAGCAGAGTCAGGTTACAGTGGATACCTTCCTTCTCAAGCTGTTCGGCTGCTTTGATGCCCTCCCACGTGGAGGCAACCTTGATCAGCACACGGCCCGGATCAATGCCACGCTGGTCATAAAGCTCGATCAGGCGCCGGGCCTTGGCCAGTGTAGCGTTCTTATCGAACGATAGGCGCGCGTCCACTTCTGTGGACACTACGCCGGGGATGAGCTTGAGGATCTTTTCACCCGCCATCACGGCGAGCAGGTCAGTGGCATAGCCGAGTTGGTCCTGCTCTGAGCCCCCTTGTTTTAGCGCAGTGTCGATGGCGGCATCGAGCATAGGGCGATAAGCCTCAGACGCAGCGGCTTTCAACAGCAACGAAGGGTTGGTGGTGGCATCCTGCGGCCGCCATTGGGCTATGGCATCGAGGTCGCCGGTATCGGCTACCACCGTCGTCATCGTTTTAAGTTGTTCAAGTTTGCTAGTCGTCACGTCGAGTCGTCCTGATCGTTGTTGTTTTGAAGAGTTCACAAAGCCCCGGATAAGGCGGAGGCCGCAATAAATAGCGCTATATACCCCTACAATAACCGGCTGATTTGACAGGAACAAGAAACCTTGTCGATAAGTAATCAGGCTGGATGGGCTTCTTTTGTGGGGTCGGATACTTTTGCCAGCGCTGCTTCAAGGACTTCTATGCCTGCGCCCGGCCGGTGGGCATTTTCGCTGATGTAGCGACGGAACTGCCGTCCCCCCGGCTGGCCATGGAAAAGCCCCAGCAAATGCCGGGATATATGGCCAAGGTAGACACCACGGGCAAGCTCCGCCTCGATAAACGGAAACATCGCCCGCAAGGCCTCGTGACGGGTTCGGGTGGGGCGGGGTTGACCAAAAAATTCCGCATCCACCTGCGAGAGCAGCCAGGGATTGTGGTAAGCCTCACGACCCAGCATGACACCGTCGGTGAACTCCAGGTGCTGATGGCACTCGCCGATGGTTTTAATACCACCGTTTATGATGATTTCCAGTTCCGGGAAACGGGCTTTCAGATCGTAGGCCCAGTCATACTTGAGCGGCGGCACATCGCGGTTTTCCTTCGGGCTCAGGCCTTCCAGAACCGCAATCCGGGCATGGACAATAAACGTTTTACAACCTGCCGCAGCAACGGTTTCAACGAAATGGCAAAGTTCATCCCAGGATTCACGACCGTCAATGCCGATACGATGCTTGACCGTCACCGGCAGACTGGTAGCGGCGATCATCGCCCGCACACCCTCGGCGACCTTGTCGGGATAGGCCATCAGGCAGGCACCGATCATGTTGTTCTGCACCCGATCGCTGGGGCAGCCCACGTTGAGGTTGACCTCATCAAAACCGTATTGCTCGGCCAGCGCAGCGCAGTGGGCCAACTCCTGAGGATTACTTCCGCCGAGTTGCAGCGCCAGCGGATATTCCGCAGGATCGTGCCGAAGAAACCGCGCGGTATCGCCGTGAATCAGAGCGCCGGTGGTCACCATCTCGGTATACAGCATCGCATGGCGGCTCAGCAGGCGCGCCATGAAGCGGTAGTGGGGCGTGGTCCAGTCCATCATTGGTGCGATGCAGAAGCGGCGGGAGAGTTCACGCGGGGAACTTGCGACGTCTTTTGCTGAACCTGCATTATGTCCGGTATTACATTCTGAAATCATTGAGTATCCACTTCGGCAAACATTCGCACGAATAATAGTTTATCAGAAATAGGTATAGCTATTCTGTAAGGCTTTGACGAAAGAATGAGCTGTCGGACGATAAGAGGCACGCTGGTAACACGGTTAATTGACGCCCCTCCGCCATGCCCCGCCCAACCAATCACTGCTATCATGCCCCGCTAAAGAGACAAAATGTTCGTTGGAGTCAGCAGCATGTCGGTATTGATTGAGGCCCTGGTGCCGGTATTTGGTCTGATTGTCATGGGTTACCTGCTTAAACGCTGGAATTTTCCCGGCGAGGGCTTTTGGCCGCTGGCGGAACGCCTGACTTACTATGTGCTGTTCCCCGCGATGCTGATATTCAAGCTGGGGAATGCCCAGTTGGCGCCGTCGGCCTATCTTGAAGTGGCGGTGCTGATCATGGCCATGCTCGGGGCGATGACGGTGGTGCTGGTGATATGCCAGTGTATCTGGCGCTGGCCGGGCTCGATTTATTCGTCGGTGTTTCAGGGCGCGATACGTTTCAATTCCTATGTTGCCCTGGCCGCCTCCGGGCTGCTTCT
>JBBQMX010000318.1:0-3573 GCA_038329375.1 Pseudomonadales bacterium
CGGTTTGGCTCTTGCGATTTTGGACGAGTCAGGCACGGTACTGGCAAGCCAGGGCGATCCTTGGATTCGGTCAGGCAAGACACAGCTTGGGTCAACGCTTACGGAAGGGTTGCGCTTTGTTGAACCCGACCGCAACCTGTCGACCATGCAGAGCTGGCGTGAGGGGCACTATGAGATGAGGCAGACAGTCGGCGACTCTTTGCCCCGCACGTTTGTTGTTCAGACGCCGGCTGCACCCGTCGTGGCAACAATGGAAAAGAAAAGTCTCCTGTTTCTGACGTTGCTGGGCGGCTTGCTTCTCTTCAGCATTCTTGTGTCCCGTGTGCTAAGTAAACTTCTGACAATACCCCTCTGGCGGCTGTCAACGGCGCTGAACAGTGCAACCAATGGCATCATCATTACCGGTATTGATGGCCGGGTTGAGTGGATTAACCGGGGTTTCACCAACATTTCCGGATACCGGTTGAATGAAATCCGAGGGAAAAAACCGGGTCTTGTTCTGCAAGGGGCGGGCACAGATCCGCAAACCGTTGCCCGCATTCGCCAGGCGCTGGCCAGCCGGCGAGCGTTTGATGAGGAAGTCTTCAACTACGGCAAGAATGGCCATGGTTACTGGATACGTATCAATTGCGAGCCGTTATATCGCGAAGACGGCGCGATGCAAGGCTATATAGCGGTTCAGACAAACATAACAGAGCAGAAAGACACCGCCGATTTAGAGAGATTCGGCAGTAAAGCGCTGGAAAAAATTGCTGGAAACGACGCGCTGCAAGATATCTATATCAACATCATCGCAAGCCTTGAAGCCGTCATCGCGGCTCGCTGTGTTATTGAATTCGATGCCGCGGAGACCGAAGCAGACCGATATGTCCCCAGAGCCTGCTTTATTAATACCGATAGGGGAAGCATCACGCCTCTGAGCCACGGCCAGTCAACCCCGGTGCCCATTGTTGATTCGGAGAAACGATCTTTGGGCGTACTGAAGGTTTTCTGGGCGGATGAGCCTAAGCTTTCGGCGCACAATATAGAGATTGTTGAAAAAGCGTCACGGCTGATCGCCATTGCCACTGAGCGTTTTTCGTCTGATCGTAAACTGTATGAGTTGGCCAGTGTCTTTCGTTACGCGAACGAGGGCATTTTTATTACCGACGCCGATTTTTTAATTCTTGATGCGAATGCGGCCTTCACAAAAATTACCGGTTATGGGAAGGGTGAGGCAGTAGGGCGTAGCCCGAAGCAGCTCTATTCCAGCGGACAAAATGACGTGCTTACGCCTCAGGCTTTGCAAACGCTTGATGAGGTTGGCGAGTGGCAGAACGATCTGCACATCACCAACAAACACGGACACTCGGTGATTGTTCATCAAAACATCAGTGCAATTCGAGGCGAGCGCGGCGAGATACGCCGATATGTTTTTCTTCTGAACGATATAACAGAGGTTAAAAAGTACCAGAAGCAGCTTGAGAGCATGGCCAAATACGATGCGCTGACCGAACTGCCGAACCGGGTATTACTGGGCGATCGCCTGACCCAGGCAATGCGACTGGCTGAACGAAACAACGAAGGGCTGGCGCTGCTTTTTATTGATCTTGACGGGTTCAAGCAGGTCAACGATACCCTGGGCCATGGCGTGGGGGATGACCTGCTGAAGAAGATTACCTGGCGAGTGGCACAGGAACTGCGCGGCAGCGATACCTTTTCCCGGTTTGGTGGTGATGAGTTTGTGGTGGTTCTGCCAGAGCTTGGCGTAACGGAAAGGGCAGAAAATGTTGTCAGCCGGATTCTGTTGGCCATCGCTGAAAAAGTGACTTTGGCAGAGCAGGAAATTTTAATAACAGCCAGTATTGGCCTGACATTCTATCCGCAAAGCGAGACTCTGGATGCCGATCAGCTTCTGCGTCAGGCAGACCAGGCGATGTACGTTGCGAAACAGAAGGGCAAAAACCGGTTTCAGTACTTTGACACTGAAAACGACAAGGCGGTTCGCAGCCTTCATGAGGATCAGACACGCATTCAGCTGGGTCTGAACAGGAACGAGTTTGTGCTTTTTTATCAGCCCAAGGTTAATCTTAAATCGGGTGAGGTTGTGGGGGCTGAAGCCCTGATTCGATGGCAGCACCCGGAGCGGGGCCTGGTCGCGCCCAATGATTTTCTACCGTTTATTGAACACCATCCGCTTAGCGTGGATCTGGGCGAGTGGGTACTGAACTCAGCCCTGGCGCAGATGATGGAATGGCGAGGCCGGGGGATTCTCATACCCGTAAGTGTCAATATCAACTCCTTACACCTCAGGCGGCTCGATTTTGTAGAACGACTGGAGGCAATACTCAGCCTGTACCCGTCGATTCCGAACGGACAGATTGAGCTGGAAATTGTTGAAACCTCCTCTCTGGAGAATCTGGAGATCGTATCCGAGACGATCAACGCCTGTCGCCAACTGGGTGTTGCTTGCTCACTGGATGATTTTGGGACAGGCTATTCGTCATTGTCTTACCTGCGGCGGCTGCCAGTGGAAAAACTCAAGATTGATATGAGTTTTGTTCGCGATATGCTGGTTGATCCCAACGATTTTGCCATTGTTCAGGGCATTCTGGGGCTGGCCAGATCATTCGGTCTTGGCGTGATTGCAGAAGGCGTAGAGACACCGGAACACAGTGAACAACTGGTAAAACTCGGATGTGACTTTGGCCAGGGATACGGTATCGCGCGCCCCATGCCTGCTGCGGCCATGCCTGACTGGATACGCCAGTGGAACGAATCTTCGCCAGCGGCTATAAGGACAGAAAGCGACAGTATCTGAATATAAAGCCCTCTTCCTGATGTGCAACGGAGGCCGATATGGCAGGTTTTTCCCATACCGTCGGTGCCACAACCTACCGCTTCGACGACCTGAAAGACCTGATGGCCAGGGCCAGTCCAGCTCGCTCCGGAGATTTTCTGGCGGGTGTTGCGGCATTGAACGATGGCGAACGGGTTGCGGCACAAATGGCCCTTGCAGACACTGAGCTGAAGCGCTTTTTGCACGAAGCATTAATTCCTTATGAAACCGATGAAGTTACCCGCCTGATCATCGACACCCACGACAAAGCCGCATTTTCCGCCGTTAGCCACCTGACAGTGGGTGGCTTTCGCGACTGGTTGCTTAGTGAAGCTGCTGATGAGCACAGCCTGCGTGCCTTGGCACCAGGCCTGACGCCGGAGATGGCCGCTGCCGTATCGAAGATCATGCGCGTGCAGGACCTGATTCTGGTCGCACAGAAAATCCGCGTAGTGACCCGGTTTCGCAGTACGCTTGGCCTGCGGGGCCGGCTCTCGACACGCTTACAACCTAATCATCCTACTGACGATCCGGCGGGGATTGCGGCGAGCATTCTTGATGGGCTGCTCTATGGCAATGGCGACGCGATGATAGGGGTCAACCCGGCCACTGACAGCACCGCTTCAATCTGCGCCCTGCTGGAAATGCTCAACGGCGTGATTCAGCGCTACGAAATTCCCACCCAGGCTTGCGTGCTGGCTCACGTTACCACCTCCATCGACGTGATCAACCGCGGTGTGCCGCTGGACCTTGTG
>JBBQMX010000319.1:0-3527 GCA_038329375.1 Pseudomonadales bacterium
ATCCAGCACATTCGCGACCAGAGCCGCAAAGACCTCGAAGCCGCCGGAAAAGAATGGCAGGCCCACCCGGCTGAAGCCGTCATTGATACTCTGGTGAACGAGCACGGCCGCAAGGGCAAATCGGCAGGAGCGGGGTTCTACGACTACCCGGCCACTGGCAAAAAGTCACTCTGGCCAGCGCTGACAGAGCTTTTTGTGGACCAGCACAAGGCGCCCCGGGTCATATTGCAGGAACTGAAAGACCGGATACTGTTCATTCAGGCCATCGAAACCGTGCGCTGCCTTGAGGAAGGGGTCTTGCGAACCGTTGAAGATGCAAATATCGGAAGTATCTTTGGAATCGGTTTTGCGCCCTGGACGGGTGGTGCCATTCAGTTCATCAACCAGTATGGCGTTAAAGCCTTTGCCGAACGCGCCAGCGAACTTGCTGCCAAATATGGCGAAAGATTCACGCCGCCGAAAATGCTGCTGGAAAAGGCTGAAAGCAACGTTCTTTTCGCCTGAACACCCGGCCCGGTGGCCATGCCGCCGGGCTATACTCGCCCAGCCCACATCACGCACGTAATTGCAGCTTGCCCACCCGGGCAAAAATGTGGACAGATTGTCACAAGCTGATACCCGTAGCCTATGGCAACCGGACAGCCCCTTGCCTACAATGAAATGCACCGACAGTCCGCAGCGTGCGCTGTATCGTATATACTCCAGCCAATGCGGCATGACTTATACATTCAAAACCGGGTACGCACGATTATGACCAACGCGAAACGTATTTCCTCGCCTCGGGTAGCCTCATTGCTGTCGAAAAGGCTTAAACAGGGCTCCTTGGCGTTGGCAATCGGCTTGCTGTTAACGCCCGCGATTTTATCTGCCAATACCAAATATGACTCTACCTTTGAACCAGTAACGCCCACGGTGGACCAGGCCAGGGCGAACATTCTTATTTCCCGTCAGCTTCAGTTCACTCATTTCCGTGACCAGAAAATTGACGACACTCTGTCTGGTGAGGTTTTCGACGCTTACCTGGAATATCTGGACGGACAGAGAATCTACCTGACCCAGCAAGATATCACTCGTTTCGAAGCGGTACGGGCTAATCTCGGATCAGCACTCAAAACCGGCCGCTTGCAGCCCGGGTTCGACATTTACAACACAGTTCAGCAACGCATTATCGAACGGCTGGACTTCGCATTGGGGTTACTCGAGAACGGCGTTGACCAGTTTACCTTTGAAAACAACGATCAGCTCGCGCTCGACCGGTCGGACGCCGCCTGGGAAGACAACCGCGAGGCATTGGATGCGCTTTGGGTCAAGAGAATCAAAAATGCAGTTCTGGCCCAAAAGCTGAACGGAACTGATAACGAGGCTATCGAAGAGTCCCTCACCCGCCGCTACGAGAGCCAACTCAAGCGGGCCGTCCAGATGCGCAGCGAAGATGCCTTCCAGGCTTACATGAATGCGTTCACCGGCATCTGGGACCCGCACACGTCGTACTTCTCCCCTCGTACCTCCGAAAACTTCAATATCAATATGAGTCTGTCTCTGGAAGGCATCGGCGCCGTGCTACAGGCAGATAACGAATACACCAAGGTGGTCCGTTTGGTACCCGGAGGCCCGGCAGCCAAGCAAGGTCAGCTCAAGCCCGCAGACCGTATTGTATCGGTAACCCAGGAAGATGAAGCCAAGCCAGTTAATGTCATCGGTTGGCGGCTGGATGAGGTTGTCGATTTAATCAGGGGCCCGAGAGAGTCAACCGTCACCCTTGAGGTGATTCCGGCCAGTGCCTCTGATGAAACCCTTACCCGCTCAATCAATATCACCCGTGACCAGGTCAAGCTCGAAGAACAGAGCGCCAGCAGTGACGTTATTGATCTTGACAGGGGCGGAAGCACCTACCGTATCGGTGTTATCAACATTCCGACTTTCTACGCTGACTTCAAAGCCATGCAGGCTGGCGACCCCAATTATAAGAGCACCACGCGAGACGTACGGCGCCTGATTGAAGAATTGAAGAGCGACGGCGTTGATGGCCTGGTGATGGATCTGCGAAACAACGGCGGCGGCGCCCTGCACGAGGCTAATGATCTGGTGGGGCTATTTATAGACGAAGGCCCAACTGTGCAGATCCGCAATGCCGACAATGACGTCCAGGTTCTGACCGACCAGGATCCATCAGTAGTTTACGACGGCCCTCTGGTTGTGCTGGTGAACCGGATGAGCGCCTCAGCGTCTGAAATTTTTGCCGGCGCTATACAGGACTACGGCCGAGGTCTGGTGGTCGGTTCTCAAACTTTTGGTAAAGGGACCGTGCAGGCGGTAAGACCTCTGAATCACGGCCAGCTGAAAATCACGCAATCCAAGTTCTATCGGGTTTCGGGAGGGTCGACCCAACACAAAGGCGTGATGCCCGACATCCACATTCCAAGCCGGATTGATAAAACCCGTATTGGTGAAGATGCCCTGGACCGCGCCCTGCCTTGGGATCAGATTGAAGCGGTGCCGCACACCCGTTACTACGATTTCAGCAGCATCATTGATCAGTTGCGGGAAAATCACGACGACCGCTTTGCAAAGAGTCCGGAGTTCGGGTTACTACAGCAGGAAATTGACCTACTTAAGGAACAGCGCGAAATTACATCCGTGAGCCTTAATGAGAAAGCCCGCAAAACCTACCAGGAAACCCTGCAGGAGCGGCAGCTAACGATTGCCAACACCCGCCGCCAACTGAAAGACGAAACCCCGTTCGACACATTAAAAGAGCTGGAAGACTGGCAAGATCAGCAAGCGGCTGATCCTGACAGCAGTGATGAGAGGCTCGATTTCATTGTTCGTGAAGGCGGCCATATCATGGCGGACATGCTGGAACTTGACCGCCGCATGGCGTCAATCATAGACCCTAGACTGATCACTGCCGAGGCTGGCCAGTAAGCAATACCGGACGCAGTTTGCGGGCCTCAAAGGGCCCGCAAACGCATCTTCATGCTGAACCACAACATGTTCAGTCCTTACTGAACAGGGCGTGCATACCGGCAATGCCCGGTTCATGAATCACTCCACGCTCCGTGACAATCGCGTCAATCAGGCTGGCAGGCGTAACATCAAACACCGGATTGAAGACATCAATACCGGCCGGCGCAATCTGAACTCCCTTTATCTGGCAGATCTCCAGCCCATCACGCTGCTCTATCGGTATCTCCTGACCCGACTCCAGGCTCATATCCACGGTACTGGCAGGGGCCACCACCATAAACCGCACACTATGATGACGAGCCAGTACAGCCAGGCTGTAAGTGCCGATTTTATTGGCGACATCGCCATTGGCGGTGATCCTGTCAGCGCCCACGATAACCCACTTGACCTCGCCCTTGCTGAGTATGGCAGCCGCTGCCCCATCGGCATTAAGCGTCACCGGAATACCATCTCTTGCCAGCTCCCAGGCCGTCAGGCGGCTGCCTTGTAACCAGGGACGGGTTTCATCTGCATACACTCGCTTCAGCATTTTCTGTTCATTCAAACGCCGTATAACGCCT
>JBBQMX010000320.1:0-3526 GCA_038329375.1 Pseudomonadales bacterium
TCAATGCCGTTGTCAGCGGCCTTTTGGCAAAAGGCTTCTACCACATCATCGGCATAATGCCGATAGCCCAGCAGGTTCTGGCCCCGCAACAGCATTTGCAGACGGGTGTTGGGCAGGGCCTCTTTGAGTTGCCGCAGGCGCTCCCAGGGGTCTTCTTTTAAAAAACGCACACAGGCATCGAAAGTAGCGCCGCCCCAACATTCCAGCGACCAGTAGCCGGCTTTGTCCAGCCACTCGCAAGCTGGCAGCATGTCCTCGGTGCGCATGCGGGTGGCAATCAGGGACTGGTGTGCATCGCGCAGGATGACGTCGGTGATGTGAATTTTGCGTTTGGTCATGATGATGTCTCCCAATTCCCTGTTTACAGACCGGCTTGCGCGGCGATCGCGACTGCGATGGCTGAGGCGATGGATTCCGGTCTGGTTTTGGTACTGTATTGAAGCAGTTCCGGATGGCTTTCCACAAAGCTGGTATTGAAATTGGCGGCCCGGAAATCAGGGTGTTTCAGAATCTGTTGATAATATGGAATGGTGGTGCGTACACCGTAAATGGCCATGTCGTGCAAGGCCCGACGGGAGCGCTCCAGCAACTCCTCCCAGTCCAAAGCCCAGACAATCAGCTTGGCGCACATGGAATCGTAATGCGGCGGTATTTCATAGCCGGTGTACATGGCGGCGTCGGTGCGAACGCCCGGTCCGCCAGCAGAGTAATACCGGCTGATTCGCCCGAAACTGGGCAGGAAACCGTTCTTCGGGTCTTCTGCATTGATGCGGAACTGGGCGGCAAAACCCCGGTAGCTGATCTGATCCTGGCGGAACCGCAGCGTTTCGCCGGCGGCAATGCGAATCTGCTCCTTGACGATGTCTACCCCGGTAATTTCCTCGGTGATGGTATGTTCCACCTGAATCCGGGTGTTCATTTCCATGAAGTAGAAATCGTCTTTGTCATCCAGCAAAAATTCCACCGTACCCGCGTTTTCATAACCACAGCCCCTGGCAACTTGAACGGCGAGGTTGCCAATATATTCCCTCTGTTCTTCAGTGAGCTGGGGCGACGGCGCCAGTTCGATCAATTTCTGGTTGCGGCGCTGGATTGAGCAGTCACGCTCATACAGGTGAATGACGTTGCCATGGCTGTCCGCAAGGATCTGCACTTCGATATGGCGAGGGTTGACGATGCATTTCTCCAGGAAGACTTCAGCGCTGCCGAAAGCCTTGGTGGCCTCAGAAATTACCCGCTCGTAATTCTGGCGTAGATTTTTTTCATCATCGCAGCGCCGGATGCCACGGCCACCGCCACCGGAAGTGGCCTTGAGCATCACCGGGTAGCCTACTTTGCCAGCCTGGATGACCGCGTCCTCGACATCCTCAAGGTTACCATCGGTGCCGGGTGTGACCGGCACGTTGGCCTTGACGGCCGTAGTACGGGCCTCGGTTTTGTCGCCCATGGCCTGGATCACCTCAGCAGAGGGCCCGATAAACCGGACGCCCCGCTCTTTACATATCGCCGCCAGGGTGGCGTTTTCCGACAGGAAGCCGTAGCCAGGATGCAGGGCATCACAGCCGGTTTCCACTGCCAGGTTAACGATATGATGGGGATTCAGGTAGCCGGAGAGCGGGTCCTTGCTGATGCAATAGGCTTCGTCTGCCTTCTTGACATGCAGGGAGTAGCGGTCGGCCTCAGAATAGATGGCAACGGCCTTGATACCCATCTCCTGGCAGGCCCGGGCAATGCGGACGGCAATTTCGCCACGGTTGGCGATTAACACTTTCCTGATAGTCATGCGGCAGGCCTCAAGCGTTATTCAGGATTACGAGCCAAGCTCTCCTTCCATCCTATCGAAAGCAGGTGGGGGAAAACAGTGGTCAATCGCGGCTTTGCTGTAATGACTTTCCACAGTGGCTATCAAATTCCATTGACCCCGCAGCGGGAGGGGTCCGACACTGTGCCGGTATTCATTAGCCTGGTGTCTCGCATGCTTGTAGACCTGATTTTTGTTCTGATAGGCGTTGTTCTGCTGACCGGTGGTGGCGAGCTGTTGATTCGTGGGGCCATGTCTGCTGCGCGGCGCGCCAATGTATCACCTTTGTTGGCAGGGCTTGTCATAGTGGGTTTTGGTACGTCCGCCCCGGAACTGGTAGTTTCAATTGATGCGGCTCTGCAGAATCAACCGGATATTGCCATCGGCAACGTAGTGGGCAGTAATATTGGAAATATCCTGCTGTTACTTGGCATCTGTGCTTTGGTCAGACCGCTGTCGGTAACACCCAGCGCACTTTCCCGAGATGGCCTTGTGGTGGTGGGCGCCAGCGTGCTTTTTGTGGTTCTTGTGGGCGGTAGCGCTCTGAATCGCCTCGATGCCGTATTGCTCCTGGCGGGGCTGGTTGCCTATCTGGTGTGGGCATATCGCACGGAATCCAAACAGGGCGGCCCGGCAGCCGACGTTCATGCGGCCGAAGCCGGTGAGCTCAAGGTCGTGCCTATCAGTGTAATGACGACCGTCGCGTCGCTGGTCGGTGGCCTTGTGCTGTTGGTAGTTGGCTCCCGGGTATTGCTGACCGGTGCCATTGGTATTGCTGAGACTGCAGGTATTCCGGAAGCAGTGATTGGCCTGACACTGGTGGCAGTTGGTACGTCTTTGCCAGAGTTTGCGGTCTCCATTCTTGCAGTGCGTCGGGGCCACACTGATGTGGCGGTAGGTAATATTCTCGGCAGTAACATCTTCAACTTATTGGGTATATTAGGCGTGTCGGCACTGTTGCAGCCATTGCCTGTAGCCGCACGGGTGCTGGAATTTGATCAGTGGGTGATGGTGGGCTCGGCGATATTATTGCTGATTTTCCTGTATACCGGTCGCCGCTTGAGCCGCATGGAAGGTGGCACCATGCTGGCGCTCTATGCCGTCTATATCATAGCCAGTTTCACACTATGGGGATGAACGGGGTGCCAAAGACGACATATTGAAGTATTAATGGGAGGTGACTCCAGCTTGGTAGAGGCTCACAATGGTCCATAGGGAAGCGCTGATTCATTCCCAGAAGCATACGGGGAATTGATCAGCGCTTCCCTAGGTTCACATTCACCTGCGGAGGCGACAATGGATCTCGATAACCCGGCCGCTATCCATCGCATGGTGCAGATTTTCTATTCCCGCCTGCTGGACGACCCGGTGATGGAGCCGGTGTTTCTGGAGGTAGCGGGCGTGCATCTGGCGGATCATCTGCCGTTGATTGAAGGCTACTGGTGCAAAATGTTGTTGGGTGAAGACACCTATCACCGCAACATGGTGTACCACCATGAGCAGATCCAGGACCAGATGGCCTTAAGTGACGAACATTTCGAGCTGTGGTTCAAACACTTCAACCGCACTCTGGACGACTGCTTCGAAGGCCCATACACCGAAAAAGCCCGCTCCCTGGCCCGCAAAATTCTCCATAACCTCGCGCAATGGCTGGAGGAGCGGGAGCGGCTTGGCTACCACAATCCGTAACGGTTGAAAGCGTTAATTCGCTGTCTGACAGCCCTC
>JBBQMX010000321.1:0-3511 GCA_038329375.1 Pseudomonadales bacterium
TTCTTCGTCCGCAACTCTCAGCGCGTCTTGCTCAGCCTGCAATCGTGCCTCTTCCACTGCACGTTCGGCCTCCTCCCGGACTCGATGCTTTTCTATCGCTGCTTTTTCCTGCCTGAGGGATTCGGCTTTTGCCCGAGCATCTGCCGCCGCCTTCTCCCGTTGTCTGCGCTGGGATTCCAATACTCGACTCAGGGCCTCCACTGTGTCCCCCAGAACCGTGCCAAAACTGTTCAGGGGCGGCAACGGTTTGAGAGCTCCCTGCTGCTGTGCCAGCACAAAGCCCTGCCAAGGGGTCAGTGCTAACTTGACGCCAAAACCATTGGTCCACAGCACCTCCCGGGAGTCATCCAGAAAATCTAGAAAATAGCGTCTCTGCTCTTCTTCCCCCTCCCCTTCGACAAACCAGGTTCCCCGGGCCTGTTCAAGTGCTTCTGCGTCCACCGCCACCAACGTGAGCCAGCGTGGGTCAAAATCCAGAGGGCGTTCCGCCGAGATCGCCGCAACCCGCTCCGGCGCCTCCCCACGAAGCCTTGCCATCATGACCAGCTCGACATCGTTCAGGGCCTGATGGGGTAACGCCTGACCCAGGACACGGCTCCAGACATCGCTGATGCGATCACCAATCTGCTCGCCCACCTGGTAGAGCCGGTCTCTATCTTTATCCGACAGGGCAGGATCACCGATCCACACCAGCCATTCCAGAAGTTTACCGGCGTGACGCCAGTGCTCCCCCTCCGGCCCTCTGTTCCAGGCAATCTGGCGTAACAGAGGCAACCAGTAATCGAAAATGAAGGCAACGATGCCCTCTGGCAACTTTCTATGGCCCAGCGCCCTGCCAACACAAGCCCTCGCTGTTTGCTCCGCACGCCGCTGTCTGGCAGCCCCACGTTCTGTGTCCAGTAAACGTTGATGAAGCTTCTCGGATCTCTGACGTCGTTGTTCCGCTTCGCTGGCCCACTGGCTCGCAAACACAGCGAAAGCTTCAACGTGATTGGCTTCAAAGCTTTTTTTGACGGCAATTACCAGAGCATCGAGTTGGTCGAGCAACGCCCGGGAAGAGCGTCCACCGGAGTCGCTCCAGCCTTGCAAGTCTGCAAGTCCATCCAGCCAGTTCCGAATGCTGCCCTCAACGGCTGCTGAGCTGTCGGATCCCATCTGCCAGGCAAGAAAAAATCTCAAACGGGCGACCCGGTGCACGAGTACCTGGTGAAGGCCGGAAGTGCGCAGAAAAACATCCATGATTCGATCGGCCAGGTAGGCCGCATTGACTTGCCGGACAGTCCACGTCAGGGCGACGGACTGCATAAGTTGAGTAACGGATTCATCCCGCTGTGCCTGCCAGCAGGACAGCAGCAGCGGCCGCCAGTCTGTGGTTTGTTCCGGGTTCCCTCGGCCCACCGGATAAGGAAGCTCCGGCACCCGTATACCAGACAAAATGGCGTCTATACTCTGTTTAATGCCTTCAGTGACATTCAGAGGCTGATCATTTTCAGGGTATTTAGGTGCCATTCAACGGAGTTTCCCCAAGCGGCAGACAAGTATCGCGGCAGATACAGGTTATCAAGCTATAGGGCATTGCAGCATGGCCCGCCTGCAAGGTCCAGAACGGCTGCGTATCCGTTTGTGGCTCCGTTGCAATAGCATAGTAAATAACGCAGTATATCGAACACTAAAAACCATCGTAATACCCCTACAGGCCCCGGCCTAAGCAACCCGGCCGACTTTTGGGGAAGACAGCTATCGGGGATCACTAACGCATGTCCGGCAATAAACTCGAGAATATCAACGTGGCCAGTCAGGAAGCACTGATTACACCTGAGGCACTGAAGCAGACAATACCTCTTTCAGAGACAGCGGCGGAAACAGTCAGCCGTGGCAGACAAGCAATCTATGACATTATAGACGGCAAGGATCACCGCCTGTTCGTAGTGGTTGGCCCCTGTTCCATCCACGACGTGGAAGCTGCCCATGAATATGCCGGCAAGCTCAAGGCTCTTGCGGATGAACTGAGTGACACTCTGTGTATCGTCATGCGTGTCTACTTCGAAAAGCCTCGCACCACCGTCGGTTGGAAAGGCCTTATCAACGACCCTCTCCTCAACGACTCCTTTGACATCGAACAGGGCCTTCATATTGGCCGTCGCCTGCTGATGGATATTGCCGAGCTTGGCCTGCCAACGGCCACCGAAGCACTTGACCCGATCTCTCCCCAGTATCTGCAGGACACCATCGCCTGGTCCGCGATCGGCGCGCGTACCACCGAATCCCAGACCCACCGGGAAATGAGCAGTGGGCTTTCCATGGCCATCGGGTTCAAGAATGGCACTGACGGCAATCTCGATGTTGCTGTGAATGCCATGAAATCCGTTTCCCACCCCCACAGCTTCCTCGGCATCGACCAGAAAGGTCAGGTTTCGATTGTGCGCACCAAGGGCAACGCTTACGGCCACGTGGTCCTGCGTGGAGGCAGCGGTAAACCGAACTATGATTCAGTCAATGTGGCACTCTGCGAACAAGCTCTGGAGAAAGCCGGGCTGCGGAAATCGATCATGGTGGATTGCAGCCACGCCAATTCCAGTAAAGACCCTGGCATCCAGCCTCTGGTATTGGCAGATATTTCTCATCAGATTCTGGAAGGTAATCGCTCTATTCAGGGCCTGATGGTTGAGAGTCACCTCAATTGGGGTAATCAGTCCATTCCGGACAATCTGGCCGACCTGCAATACGGCGTTTCCATTACCGACGCCTGCATTGACTGGCCGACAACGGAAAAAGCCCTGCGGGAGATGCGGGATAAACTGAAGGACGTGTTGCCAAACCGGGTCAAGTAACATCCGGTTCAGCGCTTGTCACCCAGCCAGTCCAGGCGAGATCGTAACTGCACCACCTGACCGATGATGATCAGAGTGGGCGCCTGGACTTGCCGCTCATCCACCTTTCTTACAATGGTATTAAGCTCACCCACAACCACTTGCTGATCCGGCGTGGTGCCCTTTGAAACCAGCGCTACCGGCATGGATTCGGACATTCCATGGGCGATGAGTTCCCGCGTAATAATCGGCAACCCCACGAGCCCCATATAAAACACCAGTGTCTGGTTATTCTGGACAAAATCGGTCCACGGTAAATCGCAGGTATCATTCTTGAGATGACCCGTCACGAAACGGACAGACTGGGCAAAATCACGATGGGTTAACGGAATACCGGCGTAGGCTGCGCAGCCAGATGCTGCGGTAATACCCGGTACTACCTGAAAACGGACGCCCGCTGCGGCCAGTGTCTCAATCTCTTCTCCCCCACGACCAAAAATAAACGGGTCACCCCCTTTGAGCCGAACAACACGCCGGCCCGCCTGGGCGAATTCCACCAGCCGCTCGTTGATCTGGTCCTGAGGCAAGGTATGGTTGGAGCGCTGTTTGCCAACATGAATCAGTTCCGCTTCCGCCGGAATCAATTCCATGATTTCCCGGGATACCAGACGGTCATAAAGTACCACCTCGGCAGTGGTGAT
>JBBQMX010000322.1:0-3510 GCA_038329375.1 Pseudomonadales bacterium
TCCGAGGCCAGCTGACTCGTCACACCCCGTTGTAGAAGTCAGGAGTTTGTTTTGAGATATACAATTGTAGCGGTTTCTGTTGCCCTGGTCGGGCTCAGTGGTTGTATGACTTATGATCCGTACAGTGGAGAAGAGAAAACATCCAGTGCCACCAAAGGCAGCATTATCGGTGCCCTCGGCGGTGCCGCTGTCGGCGCCGCCACCTCCAGCAAAAGCGACCGCGGCAAAGGCGCCCTGATTGGTGCCGCATCCGGAGCAGCGGTCGGTGGCGGTATTGGTTATTACATGGACCGTCAGGAGGCCAAATTGCGTCAGCAGCTCGAAGGCACCGGGGTTCGTGTTGTCCGTGACGGCGACGAGATTGAACTGATCATGCCAGGTAACATCACCTTCGATGTTAACGAATCCTCTATCAAGCCAACGTTCAGCCGCACACTAGAGTCTGTTGGGCTGGTGCTTAAAGAATTCGACAAAACCATCATTCGGGTCGAGGGTCATACCGACAGCACAGGCGCCCAGAGCTACAATCAATTGCTGAGTGAGAGTCGTGCAGCTTCAGTGCGTGACTTCCTGCTGAACCAGGGTATTCAGGCCAACCGTACCCGTGCAATGGGTTATGGCCCTCGTTACCCTCTTACTTCTAATGACACCGCGTCAGGGCGCGAGCAGAACCGCCGTGTCGAGCTGACGCTGGTGCCGATGCAGTAATCAGTACCGGATAAACAAAAAAACGCCCGCCGGTTTATAGCCTGCGGGCGTTTTTGTTGTAAGCCTTTTATCAGATGGAGTTAGAACAATACGCGGCAGCGGATCGTGCCCTTGACGGATTTGAGCTTCTCCAGCGCCAGTTCACCGTAGGCTTTTTCAACATCCATCACCACATAGCCAATGTCTTCCTTGGTTTGCAGGTACTGGCCACAGATGTTGATGCCGTTCTCGGAGAAAACGTTGTTGATCTCGGACATGACGCCGGGAATATTCTCGTGAATGTGCAACAGGCGGTGCTGATTGGGATGTGATGGCAACGCCACTTCCGGAAAATTGACCGAGGACACGGAAGTACCGTTGTCGCTGTACATGGCCAGTTTCTCGGCGACTTCCCGGCCGATGTTCTCCTGGGCTTCGATAGTGGAGCCGCCAACGTGAGGTGTCAGGATAACATTGTCGAATTCGCGCAACGGTGAGACAAATTCCTCTTTGTTGGATTTTGGCTCAACCGGGAAAACGTCGATGGCGGCGCCCAGCAGCTTGCCGCTTCCGAGGTTTTCCGCCAGGGCGTCAATATCCACGACGGTGCCGCGGGAGGCGTTCATCAGAATGCTGCCCGGTTTCATCTGGGCAAACTGCTCCCCACCAAACATGTAACGGGTCGCAGGAGTCTCCGGCACGTGCAGGCTCACCACGTCCGAAATGTTCAATAGTTCCTGCAGTGTGCCCACCTGAGTAGCGTTGCCGAGGGACAGCCTGGATACGACGTCGTAGAAGCAAACGTCCATGCCGAGGCCTTCAGCCAGCACGCTGAACTGGGTGCCAATGTTGCCGTAGCCAACGATGCCCAGTTTCTTGCCGCGGATCTCATAGCTGTCCTTGGCGGATTTCAGCCATTCGCCCCGGTGCGCCTTGGCGTTCTTTTCCGGAACCCCGCGCAACAGCAGAATGGCCTGGGCAAGCACCAGTTCTGCCACGCTGCGGGTATTGGAAAAGGCGCGTTGAACACGGCAATGCCGCGACGGGTGGCGGCCTGCAGGTCCACCTGGTTGGTGCCGATACAGAAGCAGCCAACAGCGACCAACTTGTGGGCTGCCTCGAAGACCGCCTTTGTCAGGTTAGTTCTCGAACGAATACCAACAAAGTGGGCGTCCGAGACCTTCTCGATCAGCTCTGCTTCCGACAGGGAGTGGGTCAGATACTCGATGTTGGTATAACCGGCTGCATTCAGCGTATCAATGGCAGATTGATGTACACCTTCCAGCAGCAGAATCCGGATTTTGCTCTTTTCGAGAGACTTCATTGACATGGGCTTGCTTCCAGACCTTTCGTCGCGTCGTATGGACAGTGAGATGACCCGTGAGACTCGCACCGTACCGAAGGCACAGACCGGCTCACAGAACAGGGCGGTTATGATACCATAAACCTATCTTTTGACAGTGCGTCAGATCACCTGAATCAAGTCGGGTTTATGATCCGGCGACCAATCCCTACAGAGACCGGATGCCCCATGACTGCCGAACAGATCATTGCCACACTCAAGACCCTGGTAGATGATGGCAAAGTACTGACTGACCCCACCGATCTGGACACCTTTGGCAAGGACTGGACCAAAATTTATCCACCAAGGCCAGTGGCCATTGTGTTTCCGAAAACCACGGAACAGGTGCAATTACTGGTCAAGTTTGCCAACGACAACCAAGTAGCCCTGGTGCCTTCGGGTGGGCGCACGGGGCTGAGTGCCGGCGCGGTGGCGGCCAATGGCGAAGTGGTCGTAGCGTTTGATTACATGAATCAGATTATTGATTTCAGCGCCAGCGACCGGACCGTGACCTGTCAGGCCGGTGTCGTCACCGGGCAACTGCAGACGTTCGCTGAAGACAATGACCTTTATTATCCGGTGGACTTCGCCTCGGCAGGCTCCAGCCAACTGGGCGGCAATCTCTCCACCAACGCCGGGGGCATCAAGGTGATTCGTTACGGTATGAGCCGTGATTGGGTTGCGGGCCTCAAGGTGGTCACTGGCAAGGGTGATATTCTGGAGCTCAACCGGGGCCTGGCCAAGAACAACACCGGCTATGATTTGCGTCACCTGTTCATTGGCGCCGAGGGCACCCTGGGCTTTATTACCGAAGCCACCATGAAATTGTCCCGTAAGCCGGACAACCTCACCGTACTGGTGCTGGGTTTGAACGATCTCACCAACACCATGGATGTGCTGCAGACTTTCCAGAAGCAGATTGACCTTACCGCCTACGAGTTCTTCTCACACCAGGCCATGCAGCATGTGCTGGCCCATGGTCAGGTGCAGGCGCCCTTTGATACTGAGGCACCTTACTATGCACTGCTGGAGTTCGAAGCGGTTTCCGAACAGGTCATGGAAGACGCCATGAGCCTGTTTGAGCAGTGCATGGAAAACGGCTGGGTACTGGACGGCGTGATCAGTCAGAGCGAAACTCAGGCCAGAAATCTTTGGCAGCTTCGTGAACGCATCTCGGAATCCATCGCGCCCCGCACTCCCTACAAGAACGATCTGTCCGTCGTGGTATCAAAAGTGCCCGGATTCCTGCAGGAAATCGACGCGGTGGTGACAGAGCACTACCCGGATTTCGAGATTATCTGGTTCGGTCACATCGGCGACGGTAACCTGCACCTGAACATTCTCAAGCCTGATGATCTTGCAAAGGAAGATTTCTTTGAGAAGTGCAAGCAGGTGAATACCCTGGTGTTTGACATCGTCAAACGCTATCAGGGCAGTGTTTCGGCGGAACACGGCGTAGGGATGACCAAGAAGGACTATTT
>JBBQMX010000323.1:0-3497 GCA_038329375.1 Pseudomonadales bacterium
TCACCACCAGCGGTACGCCCTGCTGCTGATAGGCCATGGCGGCATCGTAAATCGGCAATTGCTCCTCACCCGGAATCATCCGGGTATAGCCGCCTTCAACACCGGGCACCAGCTCATTTTTTATACGCACGTTGGCAAAGGTGCCGCGCATCATCACTTCGTGATTGCCGCGCCGCGAGCCATAGGAATTGAAATCGGCTTCGGCGACATTGTGGGTCAGCAGATACTGCCCGGCGGGGCTATGTGATTCGATATTGCCCGCCGGCGATATATGATCCGTGGTGACCGAATCGCCCAGCAGTGCGAGCATCCTCGCACCCTGAATATCGTCCAGGGGACTACCGGCGGCGCTGTCAAAAAACGGTGGGTTACGCACGTAGGTTGAACCGCTATCCCAGTCATAGGTATTGCCGGTCGGTATCGGCAGTGCCCGCCAGGCCTCATCGCCGGTAAAAACATCGGCGTATTCCCGTAGAAACATCGACCGATCCACCATCGTCATGGCGGCAGCAACCTCCTGGTTGCTCGGCCAGATGTCGCGCAGGTAAATCTTCTCGCCACTGGCATTGGTGCCCAGCGGATCCGCTGTCAGGTCGATACGTGTGGTGCCGGCCAGCGCAAAAGCCACCACCAGCGGCGGTGATGCCAGCCAGTTGGCACGCACCAACGAGTGAATACGCCCTTCAAAATTACGGTTGCCAGACAGCACTGAGGACACCGTTAAATTGCCCCGCTCGATGGCCGCCTCCAGGTTTGGTGCCAGCGGGCCAGAATTGCCAATACAGGTCGTGCAACCATAGCCCACCAGGTTAAAACCCAATTGATCCAGATAAGTCTGCAAACCCGCTTTGGCGAGATAGTCAGTGACCACTTTGGAGCCCGGCGCCAGCGACGGCTTGACCCAGGGTTGCCGGACCAGGCCCTTTTCCACGGCTTTTTTTGCCACCAATCCCGCCGCCATCATCACTGCCGGATTCGAGGTGTTGGTGCAGGAAGTAATGGCGGCAATCACCACATCGCCATCGGCTAGCAGGTAATCGGCGTCATCGACATCAACCCCCGGGCTATCGGCTCTGCCACTCAGGGCCACCAGCTCGTCAACCGCCCGACCCAGATCACGCAGAGCCACCCGATCCTGCGGGCGTTTCGGGCCAGCCACACTGGGCACCACTGCACCGAGATCAAGTTGCAACACGGCGTTGTAGTCCGCCTCCACCGCATCATCGCGCCATAGACCCTGGGCTTTGGCGTAGGCCTCCACCAGCGCGATCGTCTCATCCTCTCGGCCCGACAGACTCAGGTAATTAAGGGTTTCCTGATCAAAGGTAAAAAACCCACAGGTCGCACCGTATTCCGGCGCCATATTGGCCAGGGTGGCACGGTCCGCCAGCGGCAGGTAATTGAGACCCGAGCCAAAAAATTCGACAAACTTGCCGACCACGCCATGCTTACGCAACATTTCAACCACGGTGAGCACCAAATCCGTCGCCGTTACGCCCTCGGTCAAAGCACCGCTGAGTTTGAAACCCACCACATCGGGAATCAGCATGGAAATGGGCTGGCCTAACATGGCCGCTTCGGCTTCGATGCCACCGACGCCCCAACCGAGCACACCTAGACCATTGATCATGGTGGTGTGGCTGTCGGTGCCCACCAGCGAATCCGGATAGGCCCAGGTCACGTCGCCCTCGTTGCGCGTCCAGACACCTTTTGCCAGGTATTCCAGATTGACCTGATGGCAAATACCGGTGCCCGGTGGCACCACGCGAAAATTGTCAAAGGCACTCTGCCCCCAGCGCAGGAACTGATAGCGCTCGCGGTTGCGTTCCATCTCGATGGCAACATTGTCCCGGTAGGCGGTGTCGCTGGCAAAGTGGTCTACCATCAC
Organism: Pseudomonadales bacterium; assembly: GCA_038329375.1. Lineage (GTDB taxonomy): Bacteria > Pseudomonadota > Gammaproteobacteria > Pseudomonadales > Oleiphilaceae > Marinobacter. The sequence continues at coordinate 1,889 of JBBQMX010000323.1, forward strand.
CGAGTGATCGATAACCAGATCCACCTGCGTTAAGGGGTTGACCAACGCCGGGTCACTGCCCCGTTGTGCCAGGGTATCGCGCATCGCCGCCAGATCGACAACGCCGGGCACGCCGGTAAAATCCTGCATCAGCACCCGGGCCGGACGAAAGGCAATTTCCTTGTCCACCGCGCCCGTGCCCGTCTTGCTCGCCAGCGCGACGATGTCGTCGCGGGTCACCGTGCTGGCGTCTTCAAAGCGCAGCAAATTTTCAAGCAACACTTTCAGGCTATAGGGCAGGCGGGAAACATCGCCAATGCCCTGCTCTGCCAGCGCCTGCAAGCGATAATATTTATAGGTTCGCCCGCCGACCTGCAAATCAGCCAGGGCCCTGAAACTATCTGTTGATGACATCGCCAGTACTCCTTGTGAACAGAGGAACTATCATACCCTGCCGATCATACACCGCCGATAGCACCTTCACAGATTCAGGCGAAGACGAATTTATGGGAGAGCTCTGTCCGGCGAAAACCGGTACCCGAACGGGTCTCAGAACGGGTCACCAAGCCGTTTCAGGCTTATCTCTTCCGCGCCTTACAAGGCTTTCACTCAGCTGAGAAATGCCCATAATTTTTCATTTATTTCTCCGCCGCACCCTGATTGTCAGGTATCAATCGTTCAAGCAGGTCCATGGGCAGAGGAAACACAATGGTATTAGATTTTTCGTTGGCGATTTCCGTCAGGGTTTGCAGGTAGCGCAACTGCAATGCCTGTTTTTGCTGGGACAGAATATTGGCTGCCGCCAACAGTTTTTCCGAGGCCTGTAACTCGCCTTCCGCGTGTATTACCTTGGCCCGTCGCGCCCGCTCTGCTTCCGCCTGCTGCGCGATGGCGCGCACCATGGTTTCGTTCAGATCTACATGCTTAATCTCGACGTTAATGACCTTGATCCCCCAGGCGTCGGTCTGCTGATCGAGGATACCCTGAATGTCGGCGTTTAAACGATCCCGCTCAGACAGCATTTCATCCAGTTCATGTTGCCCAAGCACGGAACGCAGGGTCGTTTGTGCCAGCTGACTGGTCGCCATATAAAAATCTTCGACCTGGATAATAGATTTTTCCGGGTCTATCACACGAAAGTACACGACCGCATTGACCTGCACCGATACGTTATCGCGGGAAATCACATCCTGACTGGGCACATCCATAACGATGGTGCGCAGATCTACCCGGACCATCTGCTGAATGCCAGGAACGATGATAATGAAACCAGGGCCTTTCACCTTCCAGAAGCGGCCCAGTAAAAACACCACGCCTCGTTCATATTCACGAAGAATCTTAAAAGCGCTGGCAAGAAACAAAACTATTAAAATAATAAAAATATACAGTGGGTACTCAATCATGGGTTTTGCTCCGCAAACGAGGGATCAGTGGTTCCAGTGGTGGTCATCACAACCGGCAAGGGTTCTACTTCTAGGGTTAATCCATCAATAGCGGTCACCCTGAGCTGCTGGCCTTTCTGTAACGGCGTGTCGGCCGGTGCTCGCCACAATTCACCGTCTACGCGAACGTAGGCTCGGCGGGCGTCAAGCGGCTGAGTCACCGTCGCCGTCATGCCAATCAGTTTTTC
>JBBQMX010000324.1:0-3490 GCA_038329375.1 Pseudomonadales bacterium
GGGTGAAACTGCACTGCAAATATGTTGTCCCGTGCGACGGCAGCAGCAATATCAACACCGTAGTGAGTGCGGCCGGCAATATCCGGATTGCCTTCGGCTTCAGCGTAATAGCTGTGTACAAAATAGAACCGGTCGCCATCGGGAATATTGTGCCAGACCGGATGGTCAGTGGTCTGATAGACCTCATTCCAGCCCATGTGGGGGACTTTGAGACGGGCATCGCCTTCTTTCAGGTCATTGCCGAAAAACCGCACTTCCGAAGGAAACAGGTTGATGCAATCTACCCAGCCGTTCTCTTCACTGCGGGACATCAGCGCCTGCATGCCAACGCAGATGCCCAACAGGGGGCGATCCGCTGATACTTCACGCACCAGGTCATCCACTCCAAGCCGGAGAATTTCCGCCATACAGTCCCGGATAGCGCCAACGCCCGGCAGGATGACACGGTCCGCTTCACGTATCTGGACAGGGTCCGCCGTAACCAGAACACGGGTGTCCGGCGCAACCAGCTCCACAGCCTTGCTGACGGAATGGAGGTTGCCCATCCCGTAATCGATAATGGCGAGGGTTTTCATGTCAGAAAAGCTCCGAAACGGTTACAGCGAGCCTTTGGTAGAGGCAATAACACCGGCCATGCGCTCATCCGGCTCAATCGCCATCCGAAGGGCTCGCCCGAACGCTTTGAACACCGTTTCGATCTGATGGTGGGTATTCTTGCCCTTCAGGTTGTCGATGTGCAGCGTCACCATGGAGTGATTCACAAAACCATGGAAAAATTCGCTAAACAGGTCTACGTCAAAGCCGCCCACGGAACCGCGGGTATAGGGTACATCCATCGTCAGCCCGGGGCGGCCCGACAGGTCTATAACCACCCGCGACAACGCTTCATCGTGCGGCACATAGGCGTGGCCATAACGGCGAATACCTTTCTTGTCGCCAACGGCCTGTTTGAAGGCCTGACCCAAAGTGATGCCAATGTCTTCCACGGTGTGGTGATCATCAATGTGCAAATCACCCTTGGCCACGACATCCAGATCAACCAGGCCATGACGGGCAATCTGATCCATCATGTGGTCAAGGAAATGCACACCGGTATCGAATCGGGACTGACCAGTGCCGTCCAGATTGATTTCAACGGTGATCTGAGTTTCGAGGGTATTACGTTCTACCCGAGCCTTACGTTCGGCCATGGGGTCTCCAGGTCATTGAGCGGCTATAGCCGGTAACTGATGGACGAAGATTATACCTGTTCTGTTCGCAGGCGTCCTGCCTCAATCCCGGCTGGGCTGAGCTAGTCGCATCGGGTGTCAAAACGCTTTTTTGAGATTCGCCATGTAAGTATCCACGAGGCTGTTGAACTCGTGTTTGATCACCGGGCTGATAGCCAGCTTGAGCAAGCCTGGCAATGGCAGAGTCAGCTCCGCAGACGTCTGGAACCTGGCACGGGTGACCCCCGTATCTTTGCTCGTCAGGGTCCAGGAGCCTTTTACCACCCCGTTGCCCTCGCCTTTCACCGGTGTCCAGGTGATTTTCCCGGCGTCTTTGTCTGCCACATACTTACAGGCGTAAATCGACTGGATGGAATGCTTGTCAATACCCACTTTTCCCATTTCCCAGCGGTATACATCATCACCCAGATCAACCAACTGATTGACCTTTGGAAAATGGCTGGCCGATTTTGGCACATCCGCCAACAACGCAAATACGTCATCGTAAGACCCGGGGATCTCGATATCGCGATTCAGTTCAATGGATACGATAATAGCCACGAAAGACTCCTCTCTTATTATTGGCTTGCCCTGACGAACATCCGGATTACGCGACTGGCGCAACCAGCCGAACCGAGCTGCACCCTTTGTGTGTTTAATAGCGTATTCTGTCCTAACACTACCGTTTTGTCATATGGCATGACCTTTAAATTTACCCGGTCTACGTTATCCTTGGGGACACTCGGGGTTAAAGACCTGCCTCTACCTGAAAGGATGCTGAAATAATGAAAGTAGTCCGTAACATCGTTCTTGCACTGCTCGCAGTGGTTGTTTTGGTAGTGCTCGCCATCGGGGTGGCGATATTTGTTATTGACCCCAACACCTACAAGCCGCAAATCGAACAGGCCGTTGAAGATAACACTAACCTTGACCTGATCCTTGCCGGCGACATTAGCTGGTCGATCATTCCCCTCGGTCTTGAGCTGAACGATGTAGAGGCAACTCTCGACGATGAACGCCTGGTAAGACTGGACCAGTTGATTGCCCAGGTAGATTTCTGGTCCCTGATCACCTTGTCCCCAAGGGTAAACACCTTTGTACTCGACGGTCTGGATGCAAGATTGAGTGTGGCCGAGGATGGCACCGGCAACTGGACGCGCGTCATGCCTGAACCGGAAACAACCACCGGTGATCAGGCCACAGCGGGCACCCCCGAAACGGAAACCGCTGCCGAACCAGCATCGGGTGAAGCGGAAAACGGCGGTGAGCCACTGAACTTCAATGTTGAAGACATCCGTATCACCAACGCTCAGGTCCACTATGACGACCTCAGCACCGGCCAATCGATCATTCTGGAAGATTTCAGCCTCAGCGCAAGCCAGATTGCGCTGGGTCAGAAATTCCCGCTCGAGCTTGCCTTCCGCTTTGCGACGGGCGAGCCCGAGTTCGATGTTGAGGGGCGCATCAATGCCCAGCTGTCTGCCAACCAGGCCCTAAATGAGTTTGAAGTCAGCGGGCTGGATGGTCAGTTCAGCCTCAGCGGCGCGCCGTTCGGAGACAATACCGTACAGGCCCGGTTGACCGGCGCCCTGAATGCCAATACTGAAAACGAGACCGCAACCCTGACGGAATTCCGGGCCGCATTTGCCAATATGGAGTTAATCACCAACCTGAACGTATCCGGGTTCGGTGACGAGCCAGCGGTGAGCGGCAATATCAAGATACCGGAATTTTCACTCAAACAATTGCTGACCACACTTGGCCAGGACGCGCTGGAAACCGAAGACCCGGACGTTCTCAATGCAATAGCATTTTCCACCGACATTGGTGGCCCGTCGGGCAAAGTAGAACTGAGCAACCTCAACATCACGGTTGATGACTCTATCTTTAAAGGCACCGCCAGCTATGCGCTTGGTAATAGTGCCATCGGCCTGAACCTGACCGGCGACCAATTCAACGCAGATCGCTACCTGCCCCCCGCCACTAAAGAAACCGGGGCTGCCACTGAGGGCAGCACAACCACTGCTGAAAGCGCTGGCGCTGCAACCGAAGAAGCTGACCTGCTGCCGCTGGAAACGCTTCGCGAGCTGGCCCTGGACATCAACCTTGGCCTCGAAGAACTGATCATCAGTAACCTCAATATTGCGGACATCAAAACGGTTGTCACGGCCGATAAAGGCCTGCTTAAGGTTAACGAGTTCAGCGGCAAACTCTACTACGGTGATTTCAAAGCCGACGTTACCCTCGACGCCCGCACCGATAACCCGAAATGGGCGATCACT
>JBBQMX010000325.1:0-3485 GCA_038329375.1 Pseudomonadales bacterium
AGCACCTGGATTTCCGGTTCAAGGGCCATAAGCGACTCCGCCAGATCACCGTGACGCTGACGCTGGCGTACGTCGGTAACACCGAGCTCTCGCACCCGTGTCTCAGCATTCCTAAGCAGATGGTGGCCGTGCTCGAGGGCCAGTTTGCTGCGCTTCTCGTCGAGCTCTGCCAGCTCTTCCATCAGATGCTCGCGACTGCCAAGACCAATGTTACCGGTCAGATCCTGCTCGGTCGGGTATTGGCTGTCATCCAGTACGTGGAAGAGCATCAGCGGTGCTTCCATCCTCTGACTTGCCCAGACGGCATAGTCACAAACGGCAGGTGCCGAACGCGAACCGTCAATACATCCTACAACGTGTGACATTTTCACCTCTTCCGCTACGTTGTTATATTTTTTGTCTACGCTGCCCGGTTGCTGTGGGTAACTTTGCTCAGGGTTATTCACTGTCATGCTCAGTGGCCTCCCATCAGGTCATCCACGGCGCCCGGCTTATCGTGCACGGCAAAGCGGTCAACAATGGTGGCGCTGGCTTCGTTGAGACCAATAACCTCTACATCCGCACCTTCGCGCCGGAATTTGATTACCACCTTGTCCAGAGCGCCTACCGCGGAGATGTCCCAGAAATGTGCCCGGCTGAGATCGATAACCACCTTATCCACGGCTTCCTTGAAATCAAAGGAGCCGGTGAATTTTTCGCAAGAGCTGAAAAATACCTGGCCGATCACCGTGTAGGTTCGGGTGTCGGAGGCTTCCTCAAACTCGGAACGCACCAGCATAAAGTGCCCGATTTTGTTGGCAAAGAACAGCGACGCCAGCAATACCCCGGCGAACACACCAAATGCCAGGTTATGAGTTGCCACCACAACTACCACAGTCACCACCATCACGATGTTGGTAGAGAGCGGGTGTTTCTTCAGATTGATGATTGAACTCCAGCTAAAGGTACCGATAGATACCATAATCATGACCGCAACCAACGCGGCCATGGGAATCTGTACCAGCCACTCATCAAGCACCAGTACCATTAACAGCAGAAAAACCCCGGCCGCCAATGTCGACAACCGGGTACGTCCACCGGATTTGATGTTGATGATGGACTGGCCGATCATCGCACAGCCCGCCATTCCACCCAGCAGACCTGAGCCAATGTTCGCAATACCCTGACCGCGGCATTCTTTATTACGGTCACTGGTGGTGTCGGTAAGGTCGTCAACAATGGTGGCGGTCATCATGGATTCGAGCAGACCAACAATGGTTAACCCCACCGCATAAGGCAGGATGATCATCAGGGTTTCGAGATTCAGCGGCACATCCGGCCAGAGGAAAATCGGCAGGGTGTCCGGCAACTGTCCCATATCACCCACCGTGCGAATGCCCATATCAGTAAACATGGCAACAGCTGTCAGCGCCACAATACAAATCAGGGGCGAGGGCAGCAGCCGGCCGATCACCGGTAACAACGGGAACAGATAAATGATGCCAAGCCCGGCGGCTGTCATCGCGTATACATGCCAGGTCACTCCGGTGAGCTCAGGTAGCTGCGCCATGAAGATGAGGATCGCCAGAGCATTCACGAAGCCGGTTACCACCGACCGTGAGACAAACCGCATCAGGCTGCCAAGCTTGAGATAGCCCGCAATGATTTGTAGCAAACCGGTTAGCAGCGTGGCTGCCAGCAGGTATTCGAGCCCGTGCTCTCTTACCAGCGTGACCATCAGCAGCGCCATGGCGCCGGTAGCGGCGGAAATCATACCCGGACGACCGCCAACGAAGGCAATGACCACCGCAATACAGAATGAGGCGTACAGACCCACCTTCGGGTCTACCCCGGCGATGATCGAAAATGCAATCGCCTCGGGAATCAAAGCCAGGGCCACGACGACCCCGGCAAGGAGATCTCCGCGGATATTGGTTAACCAGTTTTTCTTCAAGGAACTAATCATTCATGGGTCCAGTCAATTGATTCAGATAAATAAAGTGTGGCGGTACACCCGACTTACAGGTAGCAATCCTGACGCCGGGCAGGGGCATTACCAAAAAAACTGTGGGTAAATCCGGAGAGAACGGGAGAAAACCGCAACGTGGCAACTAGCTCATATCTCCCTTCATATACGCGCACTTTCAGGCTCTTTGTTGAGCTTGCAGGCTGAGTGTGGATGGGGTGATACACACAACAGGAAAGAGTGGCCAGGCGACCACCCCCAAATAATTTCGTAATATTACTGAAAACTCCGCCCGGGATCGAACTTATTTTCAGCGCATTTGGTGAGAAGACGCTGTTTCAACGGCCTCAGCTAACATCTCAGCGGTTATCGCTGACAGGGTCCAGCCCAAATGACCATGGCCGGTGTTGTAGAACACTGTTGGCAGGCGACCCGGGCCGACGCGCGGCATCATGTTGGGCAACATCGGGCGCAGCCCCGCCCAGGGAACAACGCGGCGTGTGCTGACACCCGGGAAGCATTGCTCTACCCAGCGAGTGAGCGGACGAATACGGTCATCCCGGATATTACGATTGTAACCATTGAATTCCGCCGTACCGGCGATGCGGAAACGATCATCACCCAGCCGGCTGGTTACCAGTTTGGTGGCGTCGTCCAACAGGCTGACGGTCGGCGCTGCTTTTCGGGAAGCCTCGTCATCCAACTCAACCGTGATGGAATAACCTTTGACCGGGTAAATGTTGACGCGGTCTCCCAGCTTAGCGGCCAGCGCCCGACTACCAACCCCTGCACAGATCACCACGCCATCAAAGGTGTCACGATTTTGCTGTTCGCCGTCATAGGCCGTAACCCAGGCGTTGGTCTGATCCGCACTCAGCTCGGTCACCGTGTGACCGTAACAGGTCTTGACCCCGAGGCGCTGGATTGCTTCTGCCAGGCCGCTGGTGAACTTGTGAATATCCCCCGTAGAATCGCTTTCGGTGAAGAAGCCACCGTAGTAGGTGCCTGCCAACGTGGGCTCGATCGCCTTCATTTCATCTGGGGTAACCGCCCGGCGCTCCAGGCCCCCGGCCGAAAGCAGTCTCGAGACCTTTGCCGCGTGATCAAACCCGGTCTTGTCGCGATAGATATGCAGAATGCCCTGCTTCTTGAGATCGAAATCGATGCCTTCTTCCTGCGCCCATGCAAACAGGTGCTCACGGGCGGCTATTGCCAGACGGGCGGTTTCGGTGGTGTTTTTCTCGTACTGGGGAATCGCGGCCATAAACTCCGCAAACCAGCTCAGCTTGTGCCAGGAAGGCCTGGGATTTACCAGCAGCGGAGCATCACTGTGGAACATCCACTTCATGCCCTTCATTATAGTCTGCCAGTTATTCCACACTTCGGCATTGGAGGCCGACAGCTGACCGCCGTTGGCGAAAGAGGTTTCCATCGCCGCGTAGCGATGCTTTTCATAAACAGTGACATCCAGACCGCGCTTGGCCAGGGTGTAAGCGGTCGTGATACCGGTGATACCACCGCCAATAACAGCAATACGCTT
>JBBQMX010000326.1:0-3473 GCA_038329375.1 Pseudomonadales bacterium
TAGGAAACAATCATGTTCAAACAATGGATAAGCCGCATGACCCTGGCTGCGGCAGTCACAATCACCGTCGGCGCAGCCGGCCTTCAGGCAGAAGAACAGAAAACTCTCAATTTCGGCATCATTTCGACCGAATCCTCCAGCAACCTGAAAAACGTCTGGGAGCCTTTCCTTGAAGACATGTCTGCAAAGTTGGACATGGAAGTGAAGGGTTTCTTTGCTCCGGATTATGCAGGCATCATTCAGGGTATGCGCTTCGACAAGGTCGACATTGCCTGGTACGGCAACAAGTCCGCCATGGAAGCTGTCGACCGTGCCGGTGGTGAAGTTGTGGTTCAGACCGTCGCCGCGGACGGCTCGCCCGGCTACTGGAGCCTGATGATTGTCCACAAGGACAGTACCGACCTGAATACTGTTGAGGATGTGCTCGCCAATGCCAAGGATCTCAACTTTGGTAATGGTGACCCGAATTCCACCTCCGGCTTTCTTGTACCCAGCTACTACATTTTTGCCAAAAACGGTGTCAACCCCAAAGAAGCCTTCAAGCGTACTTTGAACTCCAGCCATGAAACCAACGCCATGGCAGTGGCTAACAAGCAGGTAGACGTAGCCACCTTCAATACCGAGAGCATGGAGCGGTTGCAAATCAACTTTCCAGAGAAGGCGGACAATCTCAAAGTGATCTGGAAATCACCGCTGATCCCATCTGACCCGCTGGTCTGGCGCGAAAACCTGCCTGCTCAAACCAAACAGAAAGTCTACGACTTCCTGATGAGCTACGGCACTACCGGTGACCAAAAAGAATTGAAAATACTGGCAGATCTCCAATGGGCGCCCTTCCGTGCTTCCAGTAATGACCAGTTGATCCCCATTCGTCAGCTCGAGATGTTCAAGCAAAAAGCGGCCATTGAGAACGACGACAACTACTCAACGCAGGAAAAGACCCAAAAACTGGCTGAAATCGAAGCCCAGCTGGCCGGCCTGGATCGTCGCCTTGCAGCGCTCGACGCTGCCCGCGAAGAGTCCAACTGATAAGCCTCGGGGCTGGCTTATAACGCCAGCCCCTTTCGCGCCAGAGACAATCCCGGCAACTCCAGACGTAAAAGCGACAGGCAACTCTCATGCATAGTGCATCGACACACTCACATCTTCCGGACGGTCAAAACAACCTGCTGTCACGGAACTGGACGAGCTTGCTGGGCTGGGGCATCGCCTGCGCAATCCTGGTATGGGCTTGGGGGGGCGCCGAAATGAATCCGGCTGCCCTGTTTGCCGACGGTAATAACATGGCCGTGTTCGCCGCCGATTTTTTTCCGCCCGATTTCCATAATTGGCGACTCTATCTGAGCGAGATGGTCACCACCGTCCAGATTGCGATCTGGGGCACAGTGATGGCAGTCATTCTGGCCATCCCTTTCGGAATCATGTCCTCGGAAAACCTGGTGCCCTGGTGGGTCTGCCAGCCGGTCCGACGCCTGATGGATTCGTTCCGCGCCATCAATGAGATGGTCTTTGCCATGCTGTTCGTAGTGGCTGTGGGGCTGGGGCCATTTGCCGGGGTAATGGCATTGTTTATCCACACCACCGGGGTGCTGGCAAAACTGTTCTCCGAAGCCGTGGAGGCCATTGATCCAGGACCGGTAGAAGGTGTTCGAGCCACCGGCGCCAGTGGTTTACAGGAAATCATTTATGGCGTTATCCCTCAAGTCCTGCCGCTGTGGATTTCCTATTCACTCTACCGATTCGAGTCCAATGTCCGCTCCGCCACGGTAGTGGGCATGGTGGGCGCCGGTGGTATCGGCGTCATTCTCTGGGAGAGCATGCGCGGCTTCCAGTTTGCTCAGACCTGCGCAGTGATGATCATCATTATCCTGGTCGTGACCTCACTGGACATCGCTTCTCAGTGGATCCGCAAGCGCTTTATCTGAGGTTGATCTGCCTCAAGCCCGGCCTGGCACATCCGGGAGCCCGTTCAGGCGGGTTTTTTAATCTGCCAAGTTGTCTAGACAAGAGGAAAACCGATGGCTGTATACGAAGACGTTGCACAGGCCCTGGAGCTTGAGATTCGCCAGAACCTGGTTAGCGGGGATTACCTGCCATCCGAGGCTGAGCTGGCAAGGCGCTTCTCGATCAATCGCCACACCCTGAGACGGGCGGTTGATCAACTGGTGGACGCCGGCATGCTGCTGCGCCAGCACGGCAAGGGCACCCTGGTGGTTGAGCATGCTGTGGAATACAACATTGGCGCTCGGGCGCGCTTTACTGAAGCTCTGGAAGCCATGGGGCATAAATCCTTCAGCGAAGTGATCGGCCGTCGGGTGCTGGTAGCCGCCGAGCGTCTTTCGCGCTTGAGCGGGATTCCAGCCGGTACGCCGATCCTGCAGGTGGATACCCTGCGAAGTGTGGATGGAAAGCCGGCCAACCTGATCAGTCACTACTTGCGGCGGGAGGCCTTTCCGGGCCTTGAGCTCAATTATCGCGGTGGTTCGTTACATGCTTATATCGAAACCCACCATAGCATCAAATTGCTCCGCCAGCAGGCCTTGATTAGCGCGACCCTGCCCAGCCAGCGGGAAGCGCAATTGTTGCAATATCCCAGACACATGCCGGTGCTGGTGGTGAAGTCCAATAACGTACGCGCCGGCACCGAAGAAGTACTTGAACACAGTGTTTCTAGCGGCCGCGCTGACTGTTTCGAATTCAGAATCCAGCCCCGGATAACCGATTTACCCAAAGGAGAAAATGCCCCATGACTAATGCGCAGGCTTTTTCGCGAACCTTTTCACAGGCCACGGATTCCAATTCCGAGGTCGCTAGTCGTCAATATTGGATGTCGGTATTGGCAAGAGCTGACCTGAGTGATCTGGAGACTTATTGGCAAAATCTGCCACACCACCCGACTTACCGTCACCTGCGTAAACCGGAAATTGGCATGGCCATGGTGCGTGGCCGCGCCGGGGGCACAGGTTCGCCGTTTAATCTCGGCGAAATCACGCTTACCCGATGTGTGGTGGAGATGGCTGACGGTGTGCAGGGCTTTGGCTATGTCACTGGCCGCAGCCGGCGTCACGCTGAACTGGTGGCACTGTTCGATGGCCTGATGCAGGAAGACAGCAGCAAGCACGGTCCTGCGTTGATACAGCGACTGCACGAGCAATGGCTGGCACGCCGTGAAGAGGTCTCCCGCAAAGCCGCCACAACCAAAGTTAACTTCATGACCATGGTAAGAGGGAGCTAACCGATGACCACGAAAAACGAGATTCAGCCGTCCGCCATGCCAGCACTCTCGCTGGCCGGGCTTTGTGCGGGATTCGATGATCCGGTACAGCAATCACAACAGGTGTTTCGTCGCGCTCTCACCGCGCTCTCTGAGCCCGGGACCTTGCAACACGTGCCGCAGAGCCAGGCACCGGAAGGTGCACACATTGCATCCTACCAGCTTTGCCTGGCACTTCTGGACGCGGAAACGCCCTTGT
>JBBQMX010000327.1:0-3458 GCA_038329375.1 Pseudomonadales bacterium
CGCCTGAATTTCGCAGCTAATCTGTTGCGGCTGGCGGAAGGTGATGGTGCCGATGCCGAGGCCATCGTAGCCCACTGTGAGACCCGGCCAGTGTTACGTCGTACCTACGGTAAATTGAAGGCCGACGTCGGTGCCCTGGAAGCGTTTCTGCGTGGCAATGGTATCAAACAGGGCGATCGGGTCGCGGGTGTGGTCACCAATGGCTATGAAGCCATGGTGGGCATGCTGGCGGCCACCAGTCTTGGTGCAATCTGGAGCTCCGCATCACCGGATTTCGGCATTGGCGCCATTCTGGATCGTTTTGGCCAGATCGAGCCGACTGCGTTGATTGTGGTCAATGGTTACGGCTATGGCGGTAAGGTTTTTGCCCGTCAGGCGGACTTTGAGCAATTGGTGGCGGGCCTCGAGAGTCTACGTTGCGTGGTGAGCATTCAACAGCTTCCGGACGAGCCGGATCTGGCGGGACCACTAGTGACCACCTGGGAGGCTGCGTTGGCCGAGGGTGCCGGCCAGGCGCCGTCGTTTACTCCGTTGCCGCCGGATCAGCCGGTGTACATCCTGTATTCTTCGGGAACCACCGGTAAACCCAAGTGCATCGTACATGGCGCGGCCGGTCTGTTGGTAAACCACGCCAAAGAGCTGATGCTCCACGGCGACGTGGGCCCCGGAGACCGGTTTCTCTTTTTCACCACCTGTGGCTGGATGATGTGGAACTGGCAGGCCTCGGCTTTGCTGACCGGCGCCACCGTGATCACGGTTGACGGCTCTCCGGGTTATCCGGACCTGAACAGTTTATGGGAGCGCGTTGCCGACGAGAGAGTCACGCACTTTGGCACCAGCGCGCGTTTTCTTGCCGGTTGCCGGAAAGCCGAACTGAGCCCGGCGACCACTCTGGATCTTGAGCCCTTGCGAGTGCTGTTCTCAACCGGCTCGCCATTGTTGCCGGAAGATTATGACTGGGTCTACTCCGCAGCTGCGCCAAACGTGCTGCTGGGCTCGATTGCGGGGGGCACGGATATCTGTGGCTGTTTTGTGGGCTGCACGCCGATGCTGCCGGTGCGCCGGGGCGAGATTCAGTGCCCGCTGCTGGGGGTCGATGCGGTGGCCTTCGATGAAGAAGGCAACGCTTTGGACGGCGGTCGTGGCGAGCTGGTCTGTCGCCAGCCGTTGCCCTCAATGCCGGTAAGCTTTTGGGACGATCCCGATGGGGCCCGGTTTCATAGTGCCTATTTCGAGACCTTTCCGGGCGTTTGGGCACACGGTGACTTTATCCGGTTCACCGAACACGGCGGTGCGGTGATCTACGGGCGTTCTGATGCCACACTCAATCCCGGCGGTGTTCGTATCGGCACCGCTGAAATATACCGTCAGGTTGAGACCGAAGCTGCGGTAAAAGACAGCCTGGTGGTAGGGCGACAGATCGACGGCGATGTTGAGGTTGTTTTGCTGGTCGTGCCCGCCAGCGAGAACTCGCTTAGCGACGATGTTATCGAGAAGCTGAAACGTCGCATTCGAGAGGGCGCCAGTCCCCGCCATGTGCCGCGACACGTGTTGGTGGTCAACGACATCCCCTACACTCGAAGTGGCAAGAAAGTTGAGCTGGCGGTCGCCAGACTGCTGAATAATGACACCCGCAGTGATAACCGCGACGCCCTGGCTAACCCGGAGGCGCTGGATGCCATAGAGGTTACGCTTCAGGCTGAAGGGTTACTGGCGGAAAAGAACGCCTGAGCCGAGGTCAATCAGGCCAGGCAGCGAGTCGCAACACTTCCCGGAGGAACGATCAAGCGGGGAGTGTTGCGGTTACTTTCGTGAAGTTTTGAAACAGGCATTTACCGAAAAAAAATGGTTGTTTTTGTCGCGGGACTCGTAAAATTCTTGAGACTTTAGACTAATATCCTAATCAAAATACGCTAAAAACTGGTACCTTTAATCTCTTCTCATAAGTTCGTAATCAGTCCGTGCTTAACTCTGATGTTCACAAGACGCCAGGGGATGTGCTGACCGTCCTGAACTCACACCTTGCCAGAGGACGAAAATGCCTACTTCTAATTCCAAAACCAAAATCATCTATACCCTGACCGACGAGGCTCCCGCGCTCGCGACACGCTCCCTGCTCCCGATCCTGGAAACCTATGCCAAGCCAGCCGGCATAGAATTCGGAACCAGTGATATTTCCCTGGCCGCCCGGATTCTGGCGATCTTCCCTGAGCAACTGGATGAAGATCAAAAAGTGCCGGACGCCCTGACCGAGTTGGGGGACTACACCAAGGATCCGGAAGCCAATATCATCAAGCTGCCTAACATCAGTGCTTCCATTCCTCAGCTGCGGTCAGCGGTCAAGGAACTCCAGTCTCAGGGTTACAAGATTCCCGACTACGTAGAGAACGCTCAGAGCGACGAAGAGAAAGACGCCAAGGCCCGTTACGCCAAGGCACTCGGTAGTGCAGTCAACCCGGTCCTGCGGGAAGGTAACTCCGACCGGCGCGCACCGACTGCTGTCAAAGCCTTTGCCCGTAAATACCCTCATACCATGGGTGATTGGAGTCCGGCTTCGCGCACTCATGTCGCCCATATGAACGGTGGCGATTTTTACTCCAACGAGCAGTCGCTGACGCTCGACACGGCAACCAATGCCCGGATCGTGTTCGAGAATACCAAAGGCGAGCAGACCGTTCTGAAAGCCGAACTTCCGTTGCTGGAAGGGGAAGTGCTGGACGGCATGTTCATGAGCTGTAAGGCGCTGCGCAAGTTCTTCGAAGCTGCGCTGGAAGACTGCCAGAACACTGGTGTCATGTTTTCGCTGCACGTCAAAGCGACCATGATGAAAATATCCCACCCGATTGTCTTCGGTCACGCGGTGAAGATTTTCTATAAAGAGTTGTTCGACAAGTATGGCGACCTGTTCGACGAGTTGGGCGTAAACGCCAACAACGGCCTCTCCAGCGTGCTTGAAAAGATCAAGACTTTGCCGGAGTCCAAGCAGGAGGAGATTCAGGAAGAGTTGCACGCCTGTTACGAACACCGCCCTGAAATGGCTATGGTGGATTCTGTTAAAGGCATTACCAACCTGCACGTACCCAGTGACGTCATTGTTGACGCGTCTATGCCGGCGATGATCCGTAACTCCGGTAAAATGTGGGCCCGGGATGGCAAACTGAAAGACACCAAGGCGGTTATGCCGGAGAGCACCTACGCCACCATCTACCAGGAAGTGATTAACTTCTGTAAGACCCACGGCGCGTTTGACCCCACTACCATGGGCACGGTACCGAACGTGGGTCTGATGGCGCAGAAAGCGGAAGAGTATGGCTCTCACGACAAGACTTTCGAGATTCCGGAAGACGGCATCGTTCGGGTCATTGCCGAAGGCGGTAGCATCCTGACGGAACACAAGGTTGAAAAAGGTGATATCTGGCGTGCTTGTCAGACCAAGGATCTGCCGATCCGTGATTGGG
>JBBQMX010000328.1:0-3457 GCA_038329375.1 Pseudomonadales bacterium
CGCGCGAACCAGAGCTGCACAGATATCAGAACCGCATTAGAAGCTGGGCAATCGGTATTGGTATTTCCGGAAGGAACCACAACCAACGGTATTGCGGTCCTGCCCTTTCACGGGAGGCTTCTGAATGCGGCTATCGGTGCCAACGTACCCATCCAACCGATCAGCATTGGCTACCGCAGACACAACCAGCCGGATCACCTGGCACCGTTTATCGACGACGACGAATTCCAGTCACATCTGCTCAGAATGCTGAAACAGCCAGCGGTTGAAGTAACAATGGTGTTCCATGAGCCAGTTCACGCGTCGGCGGAAGACACGATCACAGACCTCGCCGACAGTCTTCATAAAGCGGTAGCCGGCGGACTTGCGGATATTCACCGGGCTGGATCAGAAGATAGTTCATCGTCATTGGCTTCCCTGACCTGAACAATTTCGAGATCAAAATACAGCGTGAAACCCGCCAGTGGGTGGTTGGCGTCTACATGGACAAGATTGCCATCGATACCAACTATCTTAATTACCTGAGCCTCCTCACCGGTGTTGGTCTGGAACTTCATCCCTACACGCAAATCGTCCACGTATTCGAACATCGAGCGTGGCACCCGGCGAACCAGCTCAGGATTGTGCTCTCCATAAGCCATTGAGGGGGGTACAGTGACCTCCAGGCAATCTCCCGGCCCCCTGCCCTTTACCGCTTCCTGTATGCCTTTAATGACGCTGTCAGAGCCCAGCATGAAGGTCAGCGGCTCGCCACCTTCCGACGCGTCGATGACGTCACCGGTACGGTTCTTCAAGCGGTAGTGAACAGTATATATAGCTGGTCGTTGCATTAGTCAGCGTTGTCCTCAGATGAAGTGGAGTGCCCCGTCAGTCGCAGCCCGTAAACCAGCAAGCGTCTGTCCATCTGGGCCTTGAAACCAGACGCTGCACCCAGCGACATACGCTCCAGCAGTGGCTGCATAGCGTCATCGCCAGCACCGGCCCTCAGCGCCCGCCACAGAGTCGCCACTTTACCACGACGGGTCGCGGTTGCGGCTTTCAGACCACGCAAGGCCTTACCAAGAATCAGTTCTTGCGCGGTAAAGTCGCAGCCGAACGGAAATGCCGGGAAAGCATCTTCCCCGGCCGCTTGTAGGCCATCTTGCACAGACTTGGGAGTGTTCTGGCACCATTCCACTGGCAGGCGAAAACTGGACGCCACCTTGCCAGCTTTTTGAGCCTGACGCAGCAAATCTTGCTGAAAGCGGGAATCAGCAATGCGGATCAATCTCAGGTAGACTTCCTGATCCGACTGACTCCGAATATCCGCAATGCCGTATTCGGTCACAACTATGTCTCTCAGGTGGCGGGGAATCGTGCAGTGGCCGTAACTGAAGACAATATTTGATACCGCCTTGCCGCCGGATTGGCGGGTACTGCGCAGGCTGAGAATCGAACGCGCACCCGGCAACTCATGAGCCATGGCAACAAAGTTATATTGACCACCTACCCCACTGACCACCCGGCCATCTTCCAGCCCGTCCGAGACCGCAGCTCCATTGAGCGTATACATCATCGCCGAGTTGATAAAACGGCTGTCCTTACGTTGCGCCACCTTAAGCTTCTGGTCACCAAACCGGTGGTCGTAAAGGTGATTGATGAAGTTGACGCTGGTCATGCAAATCCGGTTTTTCTGTGCTGGAGTCAGCTCTCTCAAGGCTTGGTAAAAATTTTCCGGCCCCAGATAAAAGCCACCGTGAAGCACCACACCACCAGTCAGCTGTGAACCTAATGCCAGAGTTGCCAGACGCTCCCGAGCTTCCTGATCGTCAAGGTCCGGGTCCAGGGTGTGTTCGCCCAACACCAGACGACCGCCCTTGAAGATGACCTGATCGTTGAGGATGCCATACCGGATAAGCCACCGAACGTCCCTGGCTCGAAGGGGAGAGGCAATCAACTCTTCCTCACGCAGCACATCCAGAGTTTCCAGTGTAATCGCTGGACGTAACCGGCCCCGATTAAGGAGCCCCTGCAACCCGACGTGATCATAAACCTCGCGTGTCAACACACCGGCCTTCATCAGATGCACAAAGCCATCAACCATCATCTCACTGCAGCCGTAGAGCCCCTCCTCAAAGATTCCTGTGCCACCGCAGTGAGTCGCTACCGGGAAGCGTCGGGCGATCTCGAGTGCTTCGAAGGTCTTTTGCCAAAGGTCATTGTTGCGATGTCGCATGATGGTGCTGTACACCAACGCCGCCCCCAGAGAACCAATGCCTACCTGGAGGGTGCCGCCATCCCGCAACAAGGTACTGGCGTAGAAGCCGATCAGGTGATCAGCCGGGCTAATGGACATCTGAGGCACGGAAAAAAGTGGGTAATCCTGCTTCGGCTGATCCAGCACCACGTCAAACATTTCAGCCGGTATCTCCGCGTCCCGGCCAAAATAAGGCAGGTTGCGGTTGGTCTCAGCGATCAACGCAATGGCGCGACCGTTATGCTCCATCGCCTTGAGCTCTGGAATCAGGTCCAGCGAGAGATCCGGGTTGCAACTCAGGCTGAAGAAATCGCTGTTGGCGTGCTCTGGCGGCGAGACCATTTGCGCCACCACATTCACACCCTGAGCCAGCAAGTCCCTCACCGCATGGGTGTAGTTTGTGCAAACGTAGTTCTGCTGCTGGCTGTGATTGTTCAGAAAGCTACCGGCTTTGAAAAAGAACTCGGAGACCTGGACATTGTCCGGAAGCCGGCCCTTCATCACATCCGCTGCGTAGGCAAGCTCGGGAATGTCGCCGTAGAGCCTCTCGGCAAACGGCTTCATGAAACGACGTTCCAGCGAGGAGCTACCTGAGGGGGCCAGCATGGAAATCGCAGTGACAATATGAAGTTTCAGGGTTTTATCCTGGCAGGCGCGCTGATACAACGCATTGGCCAGGCGAACAGGTTTACCGAGGCCCAGCGGCAACCCCAAGGTAATGTCTTTACCCACTTTCTGGATTAGCGCCTCCACACAGGCGTCAGCATCGGTCAGCGTTAGCGGAGCCTTGGCCATAATCACTCACTCTTCCTGATTCCGGTTTGATTCTCCGGCGTTCCGCCAGAATTGGAGAGATGATCACATGGGATTCGTTAGCAGACAATGAGCTTGAGGGTATTTAGTTAAAGCAGAAGAGCAATCAGGCTGAGGAAAGCTTAAAGCAGAATCGGCTTGGAGCAGGTCATCAAAACTTCCATTTCAGGTTGAGGCAGGCCCCCTCGTTGACCAAAGCTATCCCGTGATCGGAAATCGCTGCATCAGACGCGTACTTGCGCAAATCACCACCACTGCTGAAACGCCAGCTCAGGATCCGGGTACCCAGGTCGGTCAGAGCATCTTCATCGCGGTTCTCAAAATCGCCGGACATGCGGTTCTGTAATGTATAGACATCTTCCGGATAAATTTCTTCAATAATCGCCGCCCGCTCACTCGCTTCGGCAC
>JBBQMX010000329.1:0-3456 GCA_038329375.1 Pseudomonadales bacterium
CGGTTTTCGAGATCTTTTATACCGTTGGCGAAATCAACGACCGTGAAATCCTTGATGCAGTAATACAGTGCGTTAATTGTAAAATCTCGCCGCAAGGCATCTTCTTCCTGATTGCCATAGACGTTATCGCGTAGCAGCAACCCGTGTTCACTGGTCTTGCGGTCATCGTCATCTTCGTCATTGGTGTCGGCGGCGGTGCCCCGAAAGGTTGTAACTTCAATGACTTCCCGGCCAAACAACACGTGGACAATACGAAAGCGGCGCCCGATCAGCCGGGAGTTCCGAAACAGTTCGTGAACTTCCTCCGGCGTCGCATTGGTCGCGATATCGAAATCCTTCGGGCGCTGACCCAGCAGAATATCACGCACGCCTCCACCTACCAGATAGGCTTCGAAACCGGCGGTGTTCAGGCGATTCAGTACTTTTTTGCACGGCTCACTGAGAATAGAACGAGACACAGTGTGCCGTTCTCGAGGAATCACCTGACGGGAGTATGCGGGCACTTTTTTCTTACCGCTGCGCGGTATAAACGATAGTAGTTTCTTAAGCATTGATTCGGCATCTGCAGTGAGCAAAACCGAGAGTCTAACGGTTTGGCGACCGTTTGCCCATGGCTTGCGGCTGGACAGGCTGGATACAAGAACTTTCACATTGGCAACAGTCTTGTTGCTAGGCAGGTGGTTAACGGGTTCTCCAGAAAATCAAAAGGCGGGTCGCTTTCACGAACCCGCCTCAGAAGAGTA
Organism: Pseudomonadales bacterium; assembly: GCA_038329375.1. Lineage (GTDB taxonomy): Bacteria > Pseudomonadota > Gammaproteobacteria > Pseudomonadales > Oleiphilaceae > Marinobacter. The sequence goes on from JBBQMX010000329.1 coordinate 744, forward strand.
GACGATCTGCGTTGGTGTTGTTTTTACGGGGGCGTTAAGCCCCGGGCCTCTATCCGAGGCAAATCATGCAAGCGGAAAGCTTTGAATACAGAGAGTGGTAATGATCTTGCGAAAGCTCTTAGCAAATATAGCGGCGTCTGGACGACGATTCTTCTCTACATCTACAACTGACACAAATCAAAGCACCCCTAAAAAGCTCAGTACCCAAAACACTCAGTTCGCTTACGCTCGATTATTATTTTTGTTGCTGAACGTTTTCCTGCAGCTATTTGTTTTTGTTTTGGCGCTGCTTTGTCACATTGTTTTTGTTGTTGTGCGCCATAAAGGATGCAGAACATGTGCCAGTTTTATAAATGCTTTAATTTTCAGTTAGATAATTATTTTCACGCCCTGAAGCATGTGGCGATTATTGCGGAAGTGTTACCTGCTTCTCATTTTTGATGGGATGCGTGTTCCTTGAAGTAACACCGGGTAACAGTTGAATTCGAGTTCAGTTATTGATGGGTAACGCAAATGTTAGTTGCCTGTGGTCTTTTTGCGGGGAATGCCAAGACGCTGACGGCGCTCCCACAAAGATTTTCGACTGATGCCAAGTTTCTGTGCCAACTCTGTTTCACTCATTCGATCCTGGTTCTCAAGCACGAAATGCTGGAAATAATCTTCAAGGGACAGATCATTGGCGGCGTCCGGTTCACGAACGCTGGCTGGATGGTTATCGCCTTCGACCAGGCTCTGGGGCACAGCGAAGTCGCCGCCGTCAGAATCCAGGTCCAGTAACGCTGGCGTGATGACATCGGTGTCACACAGTATCGTGGAGCGTTCTATGGCGTTCTCTAGTTCGCGTACGTTGCCAGGCCAACGATGTTTCTCCAGCACCCGCATGGCCTCTGGCGAAAACTTTAACCCCGGCTTTCCCATGCGCTCGCTCTGACCGATAAGGAATTTGCGTGCCAGCCCAAGGATGTCACCGTTCCTGTTTCTTAGCGGTGGAATGCGGATTTGCATCACATTGAGCCGATAGTACAGGTCTTCCCGGAACTCACCGGTACGGGTCATGGCTTTGAGGTTTCGGTGGGTAGCGGCGATCATACGCACACTGACCTTGCGACTTTGGGTCGAACCCACCTTCCGGATTTCGCCTTCCTGCAGCACGCGCAAAAGACGGGCCTGCGCCTCGGCCGGGAGTTCACCGATTTCATCGAGAAACAGGCTGCCGCCATCAGCAGCTTCGATCAATCCTGTTCGTGCTGACACTGCGCCGGTGAATGCGCCTTTTTCATGGCCGAAGAGTTCGGATTCAATCAGGCTTTCCGGAATGGCGGCGCAGTTGACCGATATCATCGGGTGTGCTGCTCTCGGGCTGAGTTGGTGTAATGCTTGCGCCGCCAACTCCTTACCGGTGCCTGATTCCCCCTGGACCAACACGGTTGTTTCGGTAGGGGCGACCTTCCGAATCAGCGTGAACACCTGCTGCATGCCATCGCATTGGCCGTACATCAGGGTTGCCGGATCACCAGCCTTCCTACCGTCTCCGATGTCGCCAGAGGTGTCGGGTATGGCTGAATGGCTGCTGGCTTTTAGCCGTAAAATGTTTTCGACTGCTGCCAGCATTTCGTCATGGTCGAAAGGTTTCGCAATGTATTCGACCGCACCCAGTTTCATAGAGTCGACGGCTGAGCGCAGGCTCGCGTAGCTGGTCATAATCAGCACTGGTGTCATGGGGGCCCGGTTAATCAACTCTGTTCCGGGCACTCCGGGCAAGCGCAGATCCGAGATGATCAGGTCAAAATCCCCAAGCTCAAACTTGCGCTCGGCTTCGTCCACGGAGCCGGCATCCGACACGTTATAATCAGCGTGTTCCAGCAGCTTGCGCAGAGCGGAACGGATAATCTCTTCGTCTTCTACAATCAGTATTCGACGCATGTTGATTTTATAACCTTTCGGTTGGGCCAGCCTTGGCCGGGTCGGGCTCATAGGCTGGTAGCCTCAGCCTGACACAGGTGCCCCGGGTCTTTGGGGTAGCCGGACTCTCTACCTGAATATTGCCGTAATGTTCTTCAACAATACTGTACACCAGCGAGAGGCCCAGACCGGTACCCTGGTTTGGTCCCTTGGTGGTGTAAAACGGTTCAAAAATATGGTCGAGCTGGTCAGCGGGTATGCCCGACCCGTCATCGGCTACCTCGATGATAGCGGAGTATCCCTCGCGGTTTCCACCGACGCGAACAAGGCTGCCCTCGGGGGAGGCGTCGCGGGCATTGGCCAGCAGATTCACAAATACCTGGACCAGTCGCTGCTCGTCTCCCAGCACCATCAAGTCGTCGGGGCAGTTGTTCTGGTAAACAATGCCTCGGTCCCTGTCACTGAGCGACAGCAGATTAATGGATTCGTCTACGCAACGCCGGATAACGGCGGGTTCATAACGGTTTGCCTGGGCATGGTTGCCGCTACGGGCAAAGTTCATCAACGATTGCAGGATCGTTGAAATCCGGCGGGTCTGTTGCTGTATCTGGTCCGCTGTGGCGAGGATGCTTGCATCGTCGGTTTCGAGTTTCAGGTTTTGTGCAAGCGAAGAGATACCGGTAACCGGGTTGCCGACTTCATGGGCGACACCCGCCGCAAGCCGACCGACCGAGGCGAGTCGCTCGCTGTGCATAAGTTCGTCCTCCAGCAAGCGGGTTTCGGTCTGGTCTTCCACCAGGATGATGCTGCC
>JBBQMX010000330.1:0-3454 GCA_038329375.1 Pseudomonadales bacterium
GATGCTGAAAGAGCACGCCTTTGACAGCGGCGGCCTGTTTAACCAGAGTCTGGAAACCGACCAGAGTGAGCTACTGGGGCAGGTAGTGCGGGATTACTGGCGCACCTTTGTTACGCCCCTGCAAGAGGATACCGTTGAAACCTACCTCAGCGCGGTAAAATCCCCTGACGACCTGCAGGGAAAACTCAAATCCCTGCTTAAACTGCAAGCCAACCTGATGGGTGGGGAGGCTACGCCCACTGCACTGCTCAACAAGCTGGTGGCAGAGCGGCGGCGGGTATTTGATCTGATCCGCCCAGGCCTGCCGTCGCAGGCCGCGGATTTTATGGAGGTCTGTAAGCAGGCCCAGGCCAGGAAAGCTTTTGACGGGCGCAAGCTCAGGTTGCCAAATCTTCAGGGCTGGCTGGACACCCTGCTGGAATGGGCTGACACCGACTCCATCGAACCTCCGCCACTGACGGATCCCGCCTGGAACCGGCTCTCTACCGCCGGTATCGGGGAAGCGTGGAAAACCGAGCCGACACCGGCAACCCATCCTCTGATTGCCGCCGTCACCGAACTGAATAACCAGCGCCTGGTACCGGTACCGGAGCAGGCCTTGCTGGTGCACGCGACCCATTGGGTGGCCCAGCGCCTGGAACAGGAAAAACAGCGCCGTGCCGAACTCGGCTTTGATGACTTGCTGACCCGGCTGGATACCGCTCTGCAGGGAGAGGGCGGCGAGCATCTTGCTGACACTATCCGCCAGCAGTTCCCGATGGCAATGATTGACGAGTTCCAGGACACCGACCCGGTGCAGTATCGGATATTCGATGGCGTCTACAAGATCGCGGATAACCGACCCGAGACCGGGTTTTTCATGATCGGCGACCCCAAACAGGCGATCTATGCTTTCCGGGGCGCGGATATCTACACCTATCTCCAGGCCCGGCAAGCTACCGCCGGGCGGCATGTCACCCTGCCCAGAAACTTCCGTTCCTCCCACGCCATGGTGCAGGCGGCCAACCAGATTTTCAGTCATGGCGACAGCACTCGACAAGAAGGCGCGTTTTTATTCCGCCGTCCTGCGGTAACCGGAGCAAATGCTGATAACCCGTTGCCGTTTGTGGCGGTAGACGCGAGGGGCCGTAAAGAAACGTTTGTCATTGATGACTGCGCTGGAGCTGTTGGTAGCGCCGAGCCACCCGCCATGATCTTCTGGACCTACAGCAACAAAGACAAAAAGGACGATGTGGTGGCAGTCGTTGCCGAAGCCTGTGCCAGTGAAATTGTGCGTTTACTGAACCTGGGGATACAGCACAAAGCGGGTTTTCGAAATGACGCCGGCCACCTTCAGCCTCTGCAATCCTCCGATATTGCCGTATTGGTGAATAAAGGTGCCGAAGCTCAGGCGATGCGGTCGGCTCTCAGTGCGCGGGGTGTAAAAAGCGTTTACCTGTCGGATCGCGGGTCCGTACTGCAAACCTCACAAGCCACAGATCTGCTGCATTGGCTGGCCGCCTGCGCTGAGCCGGAGCGGGATCGGCTGGTTCGCACCGCTCTGGCCACCGGCACCCTGAACCTGAGCTGGCAGCAACTGGACCATCTGCACCGCAATGAGCTGGCCTGGGAAGACGAAATTGAGCGCTTCCGCAATTTCCAACATATCTGGCAGAGACAGGGCGTGCTGGCGATGATCCGCCGAATTCTGACCGACTTTGATGTGCCTGCACGGCTACTGTATCAGGACCAGGGCGAACGTGAACTCACCGACGTACTGCACATCGCCGAGTTACTGCAGCAGGAAAGCCAGCAGGTAGATGGCGAGCAAGCCCTTATCCGTCGCCTGGCGGAGATGATTTCCGACGTTGGTAAGGAAACCGAAGCCCAGCAGGTGAGACTGGAGAGCGACGCGGACCTGGTCCAGGTGGTGACGGTGCACAAGTCCAAGGGCCTGGAATACCCATTGGTGTTCCTGCCGTTTGCGACCAGTTGCCACCCCACCAGCAAACGGGACAAAACGGTCTCGTGGCATGATGAGCAGGGCTGTTTGCAGATAACGTTCGATCCGGACGAAGACACGCTGGCCAGGGCCGACCGTGAGCGTCTGGGGGAGGACATACGCAAGTTATACGTGGCGCTGACCCGGGCCCGTTATGCCACCTGGGTGGGCGCCTGTGATATCGGGGGCGATGAGCAGCGCAGCGCCCTCGGCTATCTGGTGGACCTCGATGGCGAATCTTCGGTCGAGGTTGGCTTGCAGCAAATGGTGGCAGGTATGTCAGCCATGGCGCTGACGCAGTTGCCAGCGGCCGCCACCGAGCGCTACACACCGCCGCCTGTTGCTGATCTGGGCGAGGCCCGCCGTCCGTCGCGCAGGGCGAAAGAAGACTGGTGGATTGCCAGCTATTCCGCCATTCGCTACAGCGCCACACGGCCATTATCGAGCTCTGCATCTGGCTCGCTGGAAGCCGAAACCCCGGCCGCCGAGCGGCGCAATGAAGAGGGCGAATCAGACCGGACGCCAGACCAGCCAATACTCAAACGCCCGCACGGCACGGAGCGCCGTATTCACGGATTTTACCGTGGCGCCGGGCCAGGGACTTTCCTGCACGGCATTCTGGAATGGCGAAACCGGGCGGGCTTTGACCTGTCACCGGAACAACAGCCGGATTTTATTGCCATGCTTGAGAAGCGCTGTGCGGCCCGGGGCTGGGAAGCCTGGGCACAGCCTCTGGCGAACTGGGCTGAAGATTTCGTGCGGTGTGAACTGCCGCTGCCGATTCAGCCTGATGGGAGTCAGCCCCGGGTTGCACTGGCAACCCTGACTCAGGCCATTCCCGAGCTTGAGTTCTGGTTTGCCAGCCGCAAGGTTGCAACCCGCGCTCTGGATGCTCTGGTTACTCGTTACACTTTGCGGGAATTCCCGGCCGTAGCAAACATCGCTCGGCCCGCAGCAGACGACATGATCCTCAACGGCATGCTCAAGGGTTTTATCGACCTGGTTTTCGAACACCAGGGGCGTTATTACGTGGCAGATTACAAGTCCAATTACATCGGGTCGACCGACAAGGATTACACTCCGGAGGCGATGGCCCGGGTGGTCAGTGAAAAGCGCTACGACCTGCAATACGCACTCTATCTTCTGGCGCTCCACCGTCTGCTGAAATCCCGCTTGCCAGACTACGACTACGACCTCCATGTTGGCGGGGCGGTATACCTGTTCCTGCGGGGCAACGGCTCTGAGGGAGCCGGCGTGCATCTGGATCGGCCGGGCAGGGAGCTGATCGAAGCGCTCGACCAAATGTTCAAAAATGCAGCCCGCACAGAAGTGGAGCTCGCGCCATGAGAGATCTGTTTGACGACCTGCTTCCGGATGACCGACCTGTGGATAACGTAAACGGGGAGATCGTTGCGCCGCTGACTGCGCAATCCGTGCTGGCCAATACCGATGAGCTCTTCAGGTTGCTGGAAC
>JBBQMX010000331.1:0-3447 GCA_038329375.1 Pseudomonadales bacterium
AGGTAGAAAATGGTGCGCAGATTATCGACATCAACATGGACGAAGGCATGCTGGACTCCAGGGACGTCATGGTGACGTTTTTGAAGCTGGTAGCCTCTGAGCCCGACATTTCCCGCGTACCCATCATGGTGGATTCGTCGAAATGGGATGTCATCGAAGCGGGCCTTCGTTGTATTCAGGGCAAGGCGGTGGTGAACTCCATCAGTCTCAAAGAGGGTGAAGAGGAGTTCATTGCCCGGGCAAAAACCTGCATGCGTTATGGCGCTGCTGTTGTGGTCATGGCCTTTGATGAGGACGGACAGGCAGACACCTATAAGCGCAAGACTGAAATCTGCAAGCGCTCCTATGACACCCTGGTCGGTATTGGCTTCAACCCTGCTGATATTATCTTCGACCCCAACATCTTCGCGATTGCGACCGGTATCGAGGAGCACAACAATTACGCCGTTGATTTTATCAACGCCTGTCGCTGGATTCGAAAGAACCTGCCCTACGCGTCAATTTCCGGGGGTGTGAGTAACGTATCGTTTTCGTTCCGCGGCAACGATGCGGTGCGAGAAGCCATTCATTCGGTCTTCCTGTACCACGCCATCAAAGCCGGCCTCAATATGGGGATTGTAAACCCCGGACAACTGGTTATTTATGACGAGATTGAGCCCGAGCTGAAAGAATTGGTCGAGGATGTTGTGCTGAACCGCAGGGCCGACGGCACCGACCGGCTGCTCGAAATCGCCGAGCGCTTCAAGAGTAAAGGCGGAAAGACCCAGGAAGAAGACCTGGCCTGGCGCGAGTGGCTGGTCGAGAAACGCGTCGAGCATGCACTGGTCAAAGGCATCACCAGCCATATCCTCGAAGATACCGAAGCCTGTCGCCAGCGCGCGGAGCGCCCGATTCACGTCATCGAAGGCCCTCTCATGGATGGTATGAACGTGGTGGGCGACCTGTTCGGTGACGGCAAGATGTTCCTGCCGCAAGTTGTTAAAAGTGCACGTGTGATGAAGCAGGCCGTTGCGCACCTTATTCCCTACATCGAAGCCGAGAAGTCAGAAGATCAGCAAGCCAAAGGCAAGATCCTGATGGCAACGGTGAAAGGCGATGTTCACGACATCGGCAAGAACATCGTTGGCGTCGTTCTGCAGTGCAATAACTATGAGGTCATTGATCTCGGCGTTATGGTGCCCTGTGACAAGATCCTGGCGGCTGCCGTGGAGCACAACGTTGACATCATCGGCCTCAGTGGTCTGATTACACCTTCGTTGGATGAAATGGTCCACGTAGCGCGAGAGATGCAGCGTCTCGACTTTAAGATTCCGCTGATGATTGGCGGTGCGACCACGTCCAAGGCCCACACGGCGGTCAAGATCGAGCCGCATTACAAGAACGATATTGCGCTTTACGTCTCCGATGCATCGCGCTGCGTGAATGTCGCCTCGCAGCTGCTCAGCAAAACAGCCAAACCCAGAATGGTTGAAGCCGCCCGGACCGAATACGATGAAATACGCGAACGGCGCAAGAACCGGGGCGATCGGGTAAAGCTGGTCTCTCTCAATGAAGCCCGGGAGCGGGCACCAGAGGTCAGCTTCGAGGGGTTTACACCGGTAAAACCAACGTTCACCGGCACCCGGAGCTTCGATAACTACGATCTGGCAGAGCTGGTGAAATACATCGACTGGTCGCCATTCTTCATAGCGTGGGACATGTCGGGTAAGTACCCAGCTATTTTCGATGATCCCAAACGCGGCGAAGCGGCCAAGAGCCTGTTTGATGACGCCCAGCAGATACTCAACCGTATTGTTGATGAAAAGCGCCTGACGGCTCGCGGTGTTATCGGCTTATGGCCGGCAAACCGCCGCGGGGACGACGTCGTAGTCTATACTGATGAGTCCCGAACCGAGGAACTTGCGACCCTTCATCACCTCCGACAGCAGGATGAAAAATCACCCGGCAAGGCAATGATGGCGTTACCTGACTTCCTGTTACCGGAAACCGCAGATCAATGTGACTACATCGGCGGTTTTGCAGTGACTACCGGTATCGGCGCCGAAGAAATGGTGCGCGAATTCAAGGAAGCCAACGACGACTACAACGCCATTATGGTTCAGGCGCTGGCAGACCGGCTGGCAGAAGCGTTTGCAGAACGTCTCCACGAGCGGGTAAGAAAAGAGTTATGGGGCTATGACCCCGACGAAACTCTGGAAAGTAATGATTTGATTCGTGAACGTTATAAAGGTATCAGACCCGCACCGGGCTATCCTGCCTGTCCAGATCATGTGGAGAAGGAAACACTGTTCGAATTGCTGCAAGCGCCTGAAAACGCGGGTATAGAGTTAACAGAACACTTTGCCATGTTCCCCGCTGCAGCGGTGTCTGGCTGGTATTTCGCGCATCCGGAATCAAAGTATTTCGCGGTTGGCCGGATTGGCAAGGATCAGGTGCAAGACTACGCCGCGCGCAAAAACATGAGCCTTACAGACGCGGAACGCTGGCTTGCGCCAAGCCTTGCCTATGATCCTGCTGAATAGCATGCTGATGATCACACGAACGGACCGGGAAGCAGCCATATGACAGGCAATCAAGAACGACGTGAGAGAAAAGGCCCCGGCTTGCGGAAAGTCTTTCAAAGCGTCCTCGCAGGCGCCCTGGGTGTGCAGTCAAGCAAGCGCCATGAAGAAGACTTCGACAGTCAAAGCCCGTGGCCTTACATCGTGGTGGGAATTCTGTTCACGGCGGGGTTTGTAGGAACGCTGATACTGATCGTGCGGTGGGTGTTATCCGGGTAACAAAGACTGCCGGTCTGACCGACCCGGCAGTCCGCTTTTCATGCCAGTTTACTGCCCGGCGACCCAAAATACTGCTAGCGAAACCGACAATATGATGAGCACGATGGCTGCAACAGCGTCAACTTGACTGTCACTCAGTGCGCTTTTACTCATTTTCTACCCTCATTGTTGTTGCGAAACTTATCCCGGAGCCGTTCGCTCTCTAAACAACGTATAGCCTATTCAGATTCAGCAAAAACGTCTACAGAGTTTTAGCACTATCTGTTATTAGTATATCCATAAATAATCATTTTAAGCATAAACCTAAACTGGTATCTTTTTTATATTCGCGCGGGACGTGCGCTTAACACTTTTCAGATTGCACGTTCTGTGGCACCTAAGGCTGTAAAGCAGTCGTGTCTGAAAGGTATAATCGTCAGACACTCCCAGATTCCTACTGACCAGGATTTTGCTCTATGTACGTTTACGACGAACACGATCGGCAGATACTCGCCGAGCGCGTCGCACAGTTCCGTCACCAGACTGCCCGTGCCCTTTCGGGCGATCTGGCGGAAGATGAATTCCTGCCATTGCGCCTGCAAAACGGCCTTTACGTGCAACGCCTGGCCCCCATGCTCCGGATCTGCGTTCCTTACGGCATGCTCAGGTCAGAGCAACTGCGTCGACT
>JBBQMX010000332.1:0-3446 GCA_038329375.1 Pseudomonadales bacterium
CAAACAGCCTCGATATCCGTCTCTTCAAGTGCGAACATGAGCGAACGTACAAAACTCTGCTCATCATCAATAATCAGTATTCGTGTCGGCATGGTAGTGTTTTTGTAAGTTATTCACATGGTCCGAAGCGGGCAGTAACAGGGTCACCGTAGTGCCCTCGCCCGGTTCACTTTCAATGCCCATATCACCGCCGTTCAGCAGCACCAACTGACGGGTAATGCTGAGCCCCAGGCCGGTTCCTTGGGCGCGGGTAGTAAAAAACGGCTCGGTGATTCGTGGCAAAACATCCGACGTCACCCCAATGCCGTCATCGGTCACATCGACCCGAATGCGAGCTCCCTCACGGTGAGCTCTCAGCCTGACCGAACCGCTCGCTTCACTAACACCGCCGCAGGCCTCAATGGCGTTAGACAACAGGTTGACCAGACATTGTGTGACCTGGTCCGGGTTGGCATACAGCACCAGTCTCGAGTCGCCGCTTGCCGTCACCGTAATGCCCAGTTCCCGAGCGCGATTTGACGTCATCGCTACCGCCTGACGGAACGCCCGCCTGACTTCAAAATGCTCCGGCTCGGCGGATACGGGGCGACCATAATCCAGCAAGTCACCTACCACCCGGTTAAGGCGATCAATTTCACCCTCCACATCTTGCAGCAGACCACGTCGCCGCACATCCGCTTCACGTCGCTCCAGGGCCTGGACTGTCAGCTTTATGGTCGCCAACGGGTTTCTCACCTCATGGGCCACCCCGGTTGCGAACTCCCCCAGCACCGCCATTTTCTCAACCTGAATGGTGCGCTGGATCATTTCGCGCAGCCGTAGTGCCATCGCGTTGAAAGCATAGGCCACCTGATCAATTTCGTCTTTGCGTGGGCCCGGAACGTCGAGCTGGAAGTGCAGATCGCCCGAAGAGAACGCCTCAGCCCCTTGAACCAAACGGTCGATCCGGCGCCGGAGACTTCGAGCCAGCGCCCAGAATAGCAGCACATTACCCAGAACCATAAGGCAGGCCAGCCCATACATGCCCAGCTGGGCATTACGTAACGGGCTCAGAATATCCGCAGCGGTGATTACATAGTCAATATGCCACCCCGGAAACACCTCCGGCCCACGGACCAACCCGGGAGGCTCATGGAGCAAGGCGGTGCCCGTTGGGTCCAGCAATACGCCGCCCGGGGCACGCAGGAACGGTTTGACAACACCTGCCAGATTTTCCGTTCGGATCTGTTCGGTTAACGAGGCGAGCCGCACGTGAAGTCCTATGGCTCCCTCGGCGCCTTCATCGAACAGGTAACGCAATGGCTGGCGAATCAGTAGCCACCCGGGCTGCCCCTGTTGCGGCAAGGCCGGGCCAATCAGTTCAGTGGTGTCCTTCTGTGCCCTGGGAAGATTGGCCAGCGACCAGCCCTCTGTGTCCCAGTACGGAGGACCGGATGCGGCCTGGCCGGCAACCACCTGGATCAGCCGGTCGGTCGCATCGAAAAACAGGATTCCGTAGAGATCAGGCGAGTCGGCCTCTACCCGGACAAGTTCCTGAACGCCATCCGGCACAGCCTCGGTATAGGCGAGGTATAGCGGCATGGCAGGGTGGCGAGAGAGCGTCTCGAGCTGGTAGATGCGGTTGTCCAGAAATGCACTGAGGCGATTGGCCGTGGCAGACATCTGGGCCTCAAGGTGCTGCCCCGCCAGGCGTTCGGTAATGGATTCGGCCACTGTCATATGAAGGATGCTGAGCGCCGTCACCGAGCCGATGATCAACGCCAGCGAAAGCAGGGTGTAGCGACCCACCAGACTGAGTTTGGACTTCATAGCGTTGCCTTCAGCGCAGTGACATTAGGGAAGGAAGCCTGACGCAGCATAGCCCAGGTTGGTCGCGGGTTAATACAAGTCCTCAGTCAACAATTTCGAGTTTTGACCAGTCGTCGTCTACTGAGGCAACCAGTTGAGCCAGCGCCTTGCTTTTATTGCGATAATTGTGGGCATCCTGGTCCCAGCGGTGCTTGACCGAACGATGCAGCGGGCCGTCAATCATACGGATAGATTCCGGCCGGGCTAGATAAATACCCCGGCGCTCGTTATGGAGTCTGTCAGCTTCGGGGTCATCCGCCAGCCTGTCCTCGACGGCTTTAAGGAGATGGAGCTCGAATTCAAGCCCGACGTCATGAGCCTCACCGATCATCCAGTCCAGTGCCAGGGAACTCAGGCCGTTTTCGACATAGCCGCCACCCACGTCAGAGTGCATCCCGGCAAACCAGACCTGCTTGAGATCCAGTTCCGGCTTGGCACTCCAGAGGGTGGGCTCGAAGTCCTTTCGGTTCTCATCAATGGCCACTGCATGGCGGGCATGCCGAACGATTTTGCTGGGCTCGCAATCGTGAAACAGGAACTCCCGCTCACCCAGGTTGCCCCAGAAAGGCACTGGGATCCCCAGCGCTCCCACCGTATCCCAAACCCCCACAAACTCGATGGGCGTGATGTCCGCCACTGCATAACGGGCCCGGAAAAGAGTGGGGCCCTCCTCGCTCGGGCTGCTGGCGTGGCTGCGCTTTCGATACATTAAAAAGGCTTCGGGAATGCGCGCACCATGCTCCCGCTTCATCAGCCCACAATTACGTATAAAGCCCGCAAGCGACCGCACCGTGTAAGCGCCCCGACTGAAGCCGAAAAAGAATAACTGGTCCTGGGGTTCGTAGTTGTGCACCAGGAAGCGATAGCAATCCATGATGTTCTTGTCGATGCCAGCACCGCTGATGCCGCCCGCTATTTTTTTACGATCAGTCCCCACTCCCCAGTCATAAAACGCAACCTGTTCTACGCCATCCGCCGCTTTCGGCTTCACCGCCCGGGCCATATGAATCACATTGGTGGGCCTGTTATTTTCGGGATCGTTCCAGGTGCCGTCACTGAATATCGCGATGCGCTTCATATCGTCAAACTCCCTTTGAATTATAGCGAAGCGACTGCAGTTTGCTTTTAGTTATCTATACGATCTATTTACATTAGCACACGTTTTGCGGGTCGAACATATGGAGTTTATGACCTCCGGTTATCGCTCCGTATTTTCATAGTTCAATTTTTTATTTGTATATTTCGAGCGCTCGCTCTATTTTGTTGAGTATGACTACGACAAAAACAACGCAGCTCACTCTGAACGGAAAAACTGCATTAGTCACCGGCGCCAGCAGCGGCCTTAGTGAGCATTTTGCCTGCGTTTTGGTCGCCGATGTCGGCCACCTTCAATCGACTTTGTGAGGACTACCTTGCCATGGATTTTTCACTGGATGCGCGATCAGAAGACTTTCGACACCGGATCAAACAGTTCGTCGAGCGGGAGCTGATTCCATTGGAACAGGACCCGGCGTCCTACGATGAACACGAGAACATCGCGCCTGCGCTGTTGAAAACCATTCAGCAAAAAGCCAGACAAGAGAGCTTGTGGGCGCTGC
>JBBQMX010000333.1:0-3443 GCA_038329375.1 Pseudomonadales bacterium
AGCACTTCGGCTTCACCGCCGGCATCCAGCGCGATGCGCGAGCCGGGCTTGGGCGTCTTGCTGGCACCGATCTGGGCGCGGGCCTCCTGTGCACCGGTCAGCCGCTCGATCAGAATCTCTACCCGTCCACCGGAGCCGGCCTTGGCGCCATGCAGGCGCGCCGGCATCACTCGCGTGTCGTTGAACACCAGCAGATCGCCCGGCTGCAGCAGTAGCGGCAAATCCCGAATGCTGCGATCGACGAATGCCAAAGGCGCCGGCGGCACATGCAGCAGACGACTGGCCGAGCGTTCGGGCAGCGGCTGCTGCGCGATGAGGTCGGCTGGCAGTTCGTAGTGGAAATCGGATTTTTTCAAAAGAGGTCAGTAACAGCAGGTCTGAAGTCAGGAGTCAGTAACAGCGGAGGAGCGCATGCTCGCCATTGCGGCGCCGGGAAGCAAGCCTGGATCAACCCTGGCAACCGTCGATCGGGTGAATCAGCCTCCCTTTCACCGACCACCCCCGCTGACCGCTCCTACCGGCCGATCCTGTAGCGATCTCGCTGTATCGCCTGACGCAATACGACTGTCCTCACAGCCAGCGGTGATCAGTCACCTTGTTGAAGCCCCCGGAATTGTGGCCAATGGCGTGCATCCGGCTTGCTCGGTGCCAGCGCGAAATACAGCCCTGACGCCCTGCGTATAGATAACGAGGACTGGCATTCGCCACAGCCTTCCCTTTTTGGATGCCGGTGATCAGCAGATGGTCGAGCGGATTGTTGCTGCCATCGCGCTTGATCATCAGGTAAAGCCGCTCCTATTACAGTAGCGACGGCAACGCCATGGCTATGGTTCTGTGGGAAATCAGTGAAGCCTGCCCTTTTGTCATTCTGGAACGTCAGCTTCGGCCAGGTGGTCGCGCAGCGCCGGCTGCTGCTCCGGTGCGAACTCGTGCCAGGAAGCAGGATTTCCTAGCCTCCCCTTGGGAATCGCAGCAATGCGATCAGAACTGCCGAGCAGCCCAAGAGGATGAGCCAGGGCAAGGATAATGCCGGAACGACCGCGGGCCTGATAATCGACAGATTCGATGCTACCACTGTCACCTGGGTGGCAAACAAGGGGGTAACCACATGCGGCTGACCAACTGAACGCCCCTGCACAAGCAATTCGTAGGTTCCAGCTGGAACTGGATCAATGAGAATTGGAAGGTAATAATTTAACAAGTTCGGAAGACATGGGGTCGACGCGTGCCAGACAGTTACTTCGATTCGCCCCGGGCTCACTTCCATAACACGATCCATGGGATCGTTGAGCCGTGGCTCACCACTCAGACACGGCACGATGAACAAGCTCAGCGTAAAGCTCCTCGCCTCGATGGGTGGATCCGGATCGAACTCGAAAAAAGCAGGATTGCTGATTTGTCCGAACGCCGGAGCAAGGTAGAAAAAGACGAACACCAACAGAACCGATCGCAGGACAACACGACCGTAGCCAGGTCGGCAAGATCTGCTCCCAATTGGGCGCTCGAATGGAGTCACTGGGTCTTGAGCATTCATTGATCAAATCCGTTCGCAAAGACATGTTCCGACAGCGCGCAGTGCTGCCTTTCGTCTCCATCGCAGGGATCGGAGACCCACAGTTCGGCGAAGGGATACTCGATACCATCGTCGTAGGTGTCGCCATCGGTATCTATTAGGTCAGGGCGGGTCCCAAGAACGTATTCTGCGGCATCGGGCAATCCGTCGCCGTCCTGGTCGCCCCGCGCGTAGGCGTAGCCCAGATTGAGGCTGGACATCCATGGCGCCTGCAGTTGATAGCCTAGGCCATGAAAATAGTCGCTATCGCTAGCGGGAAACACTGCGCAACGCCCCTGCAGGTTGCACTTCAGGTGCAGCAGTTCGGTACCCACCGGCGGCGCGCAGCCTGGTTGTCCGGCACAGTCACGGTAGACGTAGCCCTGGCGTCCTGCGTACAGATAAGGCGGATTGGCATTTGCCGCCGCCTGCACATTGAGGCTGCCAGTTACGAGCGCATGGTCGAGCGGGTTGCCGTTGGCGTCGCGCTTGACCATCAGGTACAGCGGCTCCAGCGGCAGGGTTGAGGCCATGGTGCGATGCTCGGTGCTGAGCACGTACACGCGGGCGCGCGGCTGGCCTTTTCCGCCGTGGGGAAAGCCCGGGTACGAAGGGATGGCCAACTCCGGCCCACCATCAGGGCTGTAGCCCTTGCCGTGCAGGGCCATGGCCAGTTGAGGAGTGGCTACGGCGGCGCAGTCACCGCCCTTGCTGCGAATCAGAGAGAACAGGGGGGTCGCACGATTGCGCACTGGCTCTTCGTTACTCGTGCCCAGCATGCCGCGAACCGCCGCCTCCGCATCCGGTTCGCCGTAGCCCAGTTTTTCATCCCATTGCGGTACGGTATTGGCTCGGCTGGCGGTGCTCGCCAACAGGTGGCGGATACCGGGCAGTTCAGGAGGTGTCGGGTACGGAGTTCCAATCCGCACCAACGGGTTTATCGAGCGAACGATCCCTGCCAACGCCGCTACCTGGGGAGCTGACATCGAAGTTCCCCTGCATTCACCTACGCCATCGGAGCTAGTACCCGGCCCAATCGAGTCTCCGCACGCCAACGAAACATTCCAGTTCTTTCCCGTGTAAAGAGACGAGACAACCGAAGGTGCCAGAGTAACAAGATCCTGTCTTGTGAGGTCCCCCACGTAGAGGCTAAAATTACTCCCACATTCCTGGTGATCATCGCCGGTAGCTCCACCGTTCAGTGGACAGCCATAATTTGGGACGTTTATGCTTGTCCCCATGTTCCATATCGATCCGGCCTGATTGATTCCGCCAACCGCGACCACTCCAGCATCATTAGCAGGCCCTTGTATGTGGGTTCTGTCATTTCCCGAAGCTCCCACCACAAGCACATCCGACTCAACGGCAAGCGCGACTGCGTCGCACAGCGAGTCTCCTCCGCCGTAGGCGCAGTCGATGTCAGTAGATCCTCCGCTCAAATTGATTACCTGAGCGCCTGCTTCAATTGAGCGCCGAATGCCCTCTTCGTACTCAAGCTGTAGACGGTACTCGTATTGAAGGTGCACATTCTGGACGCAGGCATGCCAGATCGCCTTGACCACTGCAATTCCGCAGTCCCTGCACACACCCGACACACCTGTTCCGTCCTTGCCGTTCGCGCTTACGAGGCCTGAGACGTGCGTACCATGGCCGAGTCCTGAAGGCTCCAGCCACCCATCCTGATTCGGGTCACAGGTGATTGCCACCGTGTTTGGCGGTCCTGCGTAGCTGTTCTGGTCCTCATCCACGTCGTCCGCGGCCTGCTGCGCGCTGGCAGGCGCCAGATTGACGGCGAAATACGGCAAGTAATTCCCTCCCGGAATGAAGCTGCCGCTTATCGACTTGTCGCCGCTGAACGACTTGAACTCCGGATGTTCGCGCTCGATGCCGG
>JBBQMX010000334.1:0-3441 GCA_038329375.1 Pseudomonadales bacterium
ATGTATCGTACTGGTCATGAGAAACTCAAAACAGCAACACAAGCAACTTCAAAATCAGCTCGCACATGCCCCCACCTACGAGCAATGGTACACCACTGCGAAGGCCCTGGATGAACTGGAAGGCCTGCTTGAATGGCGGGAAGAGCGCGGCACTGAGTTACTGCATGACTCTTTGATTCGCGAGCACATGCAGGCCATGTGCCAGTGTCGCGAGCGCGGAGATACCCGTGCTCTCACTCGCGTGTTGCAGGAAAGCCTGTACCGGCACCTGGGCGAACTGGCCAACCCGGATCTTTACGCTGTCGCCCGCACTGGCACCAAGCATCTTGCTACCGAGTTCCTGGACGAAGTTGAGCTGTCCATGAACTTTATCTGCGACCACCCAATGCCGGGGATCTCTGAAGCGCAAAAGCTGGGATTGTTCCGGGATGCCGAACGGGTTTACGGTCAACCGGCACTGATGCTCAGCGGCGGGGCGGCATTCGGCGTATACCATATCGGGGTGACCCGTGCGCTATGGCAGCAGAATCTGTTGCCCGACGTGATCGCCGGCTCTAGCATGGGAGCCATTGTCGCGGGCGCTGTCTGTACCCGAAACAATGACGAGCTGGAACGCTTCTTTTTTGAGCGCGGCCAAATTCATCTTGAAGCTTTCCGCTGGCTCGAACCCGGCCGTATCTGGCAGAGGCGTCATGCGATGGACCAGCGCCAGCTACTGGAACACATTCATGCAAACATTGGTCAGAGCAGCTTCCGGGAGGCTTTCGAGCATAGCGGGCGCACCCTGAATATATCGGTATCACCTACCCGAACGCGGCAGAAACCTCGTCTGCTGAATAATATGGCGTCTCCAGAGGTGTTAATTGATTCGGCGATTCTGGCATCCTGCGCGGTGCCTGGCATTTACCCACCGGTCACACTCCAGGCCCGGAATGCCAGCCGGGGAATCACCGAGGCCAAACCCTACATGCCCACCGAGCGCTGGATCGATGGCAGTGTTCATGGTGATTTGCCGTTAATGCGCATGGCGCGACTGCATAACGTCAACCGCACCATTGTCAGCCAAGCCAACCCCCACATTCTGCCATTCATTAGCCACCACCACGAACGCGGCGCCAAGGCATCTCTCAAGCAAGCGGCGGCGTCAATTCTACATGCGCCGGTGGCCACTACCCTTGAGCTGACTCGTAACTCCTGGTCCCTGGGCGTATTACGGCCTTTTCTCGAGCAAGCCCATGCGATGGCAACCCAGACGTATCTGGGCGATATCAACATCCAGTTTCCGTTCCGGCCCATGCTTTACCGCAAGGTGCTGTCGAACCCGAATGAGTCAGACCTGAACATGTATATCAAACTGGGTGAACAGGCAACCTGGCCACGAATGGCCATGATCCGTGATCAGACACGGATCAGCCGGGCGTTTTCGGAGTGTATCGAGAGGTTAAAAGTCAAAGCGGGTAAAGAACGGCTGGACGTCACTGACTAATTGGAATGGACATCTTGCTCGGAGATGCAAAGCAAGCGGGTGAGGTTTTCCAAAACACGCTGTGAATACATCCCTGTACGCTCGGGCTCCGCCATCCATGGCTCCGCACGGTTTTGAAAAACCTCACCCGCTTACTTTACCGAGCTTATTTAATATCTTTGGCTATTAACTACGAACCGGTCGCTGCCTTGCTACCTTACCGGCTTTGCCTCGGGCTTTGACCGAACCGCGAGCTGGCTTGGGGGCACTGCCGTCGGTGGAGCGTGGCGGCAATCCGGTGTGCTGGGTCAACAAAGGTCTGGCGGCTTTTCGACCACTGGCAGGTGTGGAGTTCTTGCGCCGGGCGCTATGGTAGCCTTCGGTGGCGGGCTGGTCTTTCGGGATCAGCTGGTGCTTGCCGTTACCGATCAGGTCCGCCCGGCCCATGGCCACCAGGGCCTCGCGCAACAGTGGCCAGTTCCTGGCGTCATGGTAGCGCAGGAAAGCCTTGTGCAAGCGGCGTTGCTCGGGGTCTTTCACCGAACCCACCTTCTCGGACTTGTAGGTCACCTTGCGTAAAGGATTGCGGGCGGTGTGGTACATGGTGGTGGCGGTCGCCATGGGCGAGGGATAAAACGCCTGGACCTGATCTGCCCGAAAGCCTTTGGCTTTGAGCCACAAGGCCAGATTCATCATGTCTTCATCGGTGGTGCCCGGATGGGCGGCGATGAAGTAGGGGATCAGGTACTGCTCTTTGCCCGCTTCTTTGGTGTATTTCTCGAACATCTGCTTGAAGCGGTCGTAACTGCCAATTCCCGGCTTCATCATTTTATCCAGCACGCCCTCTTCGGTATGCTCCGGCGCAATCTTGAGGTACCCGCCGACATGGTGAGTGACCAGCTCCTTGACGTATTCCGGTGATTCCACCGCCAGGTCATAACGCAGGCCGGAGGCAATCAGCACCTTCTTGACGCCGGGCAGTTCACGGGCACTGCGGTATAGCTGTATCAGCGCTGAATGGTCGGTATCGAGGTTTTCACAGATACCCGGATAAACGCAGGACGGCTTGCGACAGGCGGATTCTATCTCCCGGGATTTGCAGGCAATGCGATACATATTTGCCGTGGGTCCGCCCAGATCAGAGACCACACCGGTGAAACCCGGCACCTTGTCCCGCATGGCTTCAATTTCCCGCAGGATGGAATCTTCCGAGCGGTTCTGAATGATGCGACCTTCGTGTTCGGTGATGGAGCAGAAGGTACAGCCACCAAAACAACCCCGCATGATATTGACGGAAAAGCGGATCATGTCATAAGCCGGGATTTTCGCCTTGCCGTAGGACGGATGCGGCACGCGGGCAAAAGGTTGATCGAACACGTAGTCCATTTCTTCGGTGGTCAAGGGAATCGCTGGCGGGTTGAACCAGATATCCTGGTCGCCGTGCTTCTGCACCAGCGCCCGGGCGTTGCCAGGGTTGGTCTCCTGATGCAGGACGCGGTTAGCGTGGGCATACAGAACCGGGTCATTGCGGACTTTTTCATAGGATGGCAGACGGATAACGGTATTGCCCCGGGTTACTTTCGAACTCGGCAGCAAGTCCACCACCACCGTCTCATCACTCTCTATCTGCGGGCCATCGGCCTGGGTGGATGAGCAGCTTTCCAGTTCCTGGGTGTTGATGTAAGGGCTGAGAATCTTGTCGACCCGGCCCGGGCGGTCTACCCGGGTGGAGTCCAGTTCATAAAAGCCTTCGATCACATCCTTGCGCACGAAAGCTGTGCCACGCACGTCCGTGATGGTTTCCACCGGATGACCCAGAGACAAGCGGTTAGCCACATCAGCAATGGCTCGCTCAGCATTGCCATAGAGCAGTATGTCCGCACCGGAGTCAATCAGGATGGACTTGCGAACCTTGTCCTGCCAGTAGTCATAATGAGCTATGCGCCGCAACGAGGCTTCTATTCCACCCAGAACCA
>JBBQMX010000335.1:0-3427 GCA_038329375.1 Pseudomonadales bacterium
CCGCCAGTGCAACCTCTGCCTCCACAAACATGCTGGACATGAGGAATTCTTCGCCCAGTTTTACCTCGTAGATATCCCGATTACCCAGGGCGGGTATACGACGCCGGCGCAAGGTAATTTCGCCCAGAGATGAGGGCTGGCTATCAATCTGCTCGAACAAAAGACCCATGGTTTACTCTATTGATGAAAACGGAATTTGAAACTAACGCTAATAGTAACAGCTCTTGCCGGGCAGATTGGCGTTTGAGGCAATAGGTCCAGCCTATTTGGGCCTTTAACAACACCCCGCCTTGATTACTGACCGAGTTGCTACCAAACATAGATATAACACGCTAAATTTTACCAACTGCAATCAAAGGGGAAAACGATATGGCAGATCCTGTACTCCTGATCACCGGTGCGTCCTCGGGCATCGGCGCCGCTACAACTCGGGCCGCCGCCAAGGCCGGCTATCGTCTGGTGCTCGCAGCGCGATCCGAAGACGAGCTCCAGGGCCTTCAAGAGGAACTCGGCGGCAGTGAGCGAGTACTGACCACCCGCTGCGACGTACAAAGCAACGACGACCAGAAAGCCATGGTAGAGAAAGCTCTGGCAACCTTCGGACAGATCGACGCGGTATTCGCCAATGCGGGCCGCGGCGGCTCACCCGGCGGCTTCAGCGGTGCCGATCCGGAAGTCTGGCGCGACATGATCCTCACCAACATTCTGGGGGTGGGCATTACCGTTCAGCATTGCCTGCCAGCCCTGCGCAAGAGCCGTGGCCACATGTTGCTGACCGGCTCTGCCGCTGGCCGCGTGACCATCCCGGGCTCCATGTACAGTGCCACCAAATGGGCTGTATCCGCCATTGGTTATGGCGTGCGGGAAGAGCTACGGGGAAGTGGCATCCGGGTCACACTGGTTGAACCCGGCATGGTCGACACGCCGTTCTTCGATGAGTCACCGAAAAATGCCCTCCAACCGGATGATATTGCCCGCGCCGTGGTATACGCACTCTCGCAACCGGCGCATGTCGATGTCAACGAAGTGCTGGTGCGGCCTACGCCACCTGTTGAAGACGACAAATAACAGTTTTGGCGCTTCTGTAGCCAATGGCTGATTGCTCGCGGACAGAATGAGGCGGTGAAATGAGCCTCATTCTGCTCCGGGTTCTTCATTCCGGATGCGCATAAAACTGGCAAACCGGGGTAGACCCGTAGCGGTTAACCCATAGAACTTATAGGTAATGACAGCACCGAGTGGCGGAGGCGCTGCCCGCTCGGCATCGCTGAATCCGGTTCCAATCTTGAAGTGGCGGCCTTCCGCCAGCTCCACCACCAGCGCGCCCATCATACCCTCGTACTTGCCCGCACCATTGGTATGGCCCACAACCACGGCTTCCGCATCCTGGTAGCGTTTCACTTTGAGCACATCCGATGACCGGCCAGCCCGGTACAGACTTTCCCCATGGTGCAACATCAGACCTTCCGCACCAGATTCTGTTACCGCGTCCAGCCGTACCATGAGCTCAGTGTGGGAGAGGGCCGGCTGCTGCTCGACCATTGCCAAAAACGGTGAATTCAACGACCCAAAACGCTCACGCATCTGCTGCACGCGGCCCGAAAACGGCTGTCTGCTTGCTGGCAGATCAAACACCATATAGCGAATCCTCCGCCATTCCCCATCCACCGGTACCTGTTTGCGCACTGCACCAGACAGCTCCGCGAACCGCCCCCGCCCCATCCAAAGCTCACCGTCCATAGGCGTGTCAGGAAATCCCTCCGTGAACCACCCCGGAGCGTTGTACACATTGCCTTGCTTGGAGAGGAATCGCTCCCCGTCCCAGTAGGCCCGAACACCATCAAGCTTCTCGCTGACCCAGTAATGCTCTAGATCGACACCCTCCTCGTACACCTCAGCCAGAGGCAGGTCTGGGGATGCTGCCTGCACAATTGGGGGGCGCGACAAAAATAAGACAGACAACAAACAAGAGAAAAGAGGCAACAAAGCCCGATTTGAAGAGTAATGCATCGCAGTTCCTTTGCGAGTTTGGTTTAAATCTGAGGCCAATAGTGATCAGCCAGCCCCAGCACAGACAGACTAGCGTTCTACAACAACCCGAACCACATTGCTGTATTGCCGGTGTTCGAATGATCCAGTCGGATTACCGGTCTCATCAGTTACCGGGAACACATAGCGCGGAGTCATGATAACTTCATATTTGTCATCGCCGGAAGGGCGGACATCGACTTCAAGAAATCCGTAGTGCTTGCCACCATCAATGAGTTGTTCGCCATTCCAGATTTCCGGAGCATCTCCATGGGCGCTCCAATGGGTTTTCTGGGCTTCGGTTGGCAAAAGGTCAAATGGGACATAACCCGTCGTAGGTGGGGAACCCGGTCCTCTAAGACCATCTCCGGCAAAGCCTACATCCCAGTAGCTCACGCCATTGATGCTCACGTACTCCACCAGCTCATCGTGCCCGGAGAGTACCGCTGTTACAGCGTAGCGCTCGAAAAGATCCTGGTACACCCGCATCGGCATACCGGATTGGTTATTCTCTCCGTTGGCGATACCGACAGAGCCCGAGGGCAAGCTATGAACGCCCGTGCCGAATGCGGTGTGATGGAACTGCACAAAAATAATCTGGCCCTGCGACTGGGCATTCGCGAGTTCGCGTGCCGCCCAGTTCCACTGTGCGCTGCCAGGGTTAAAGTCAGGAATCCGCGACTCGGTGCCATCGATATACAGGTTAGTGTCCTGGCTTGGGTCAGCATCATTGCCATTTGATGAGTCAAGAGTGATCAAAGTTACAGGGCCATAATCAACGCGATAAAAGCGTTTTTCGTAGCGCTCCTCTTTTGCATCGTTTGTCGGAAGATCCCAATAGGTGTTCCATTTGCTGTAGGACAGCATGGAGGCTTCCGCATTGTATCCAGGTGAGTCGGGATGCCAATAGTTCTCGTGATTACCCAAAGCCGGAAATATAGGTGTGGTAGAGGCCAGGGTGCCCCATACACCGGCGCTATGTCTCCAGAACTCATCCCAGTCTAACTGCCGACCGCCTTTTTCAACGAGGTCGCCGGCAATAACCCAGAAATCCGGATTTCGCTCAGTCGCGTAGACCAGATTTGCCTTGTATCCAGTTGTTTGATCAACCGGATATTGACGGGTGTAGGTGTCTGGATCTGTCCCGAGCTTGTCACCTCCGATCGAAAGCGCACTGGCGGTCCATCCAACGGTTTTTTGCGTTGACTCAGGCTCTGTCTCCATGTCTGACATGGCAATAAACCTGACAGTATCACGGCTTCCCAGGCCAGGGGCGGTGCTGAATTCAGAAGAAAAGGATTCTGCGCCAGGTTGTTCAACGGAGTAGTTATAGGAAGTGCCTGGAGCAAGTCTCATGATTCTGGCGTAATGCTTGTAACTAGGCGCAGGAGCTTCCCCA
>JBBQMX010000336.1:0-3422 GCA_038329375.1 Pseudomonadales bacterium
GTTAACCTGCTCATTCTTTTGATGCGAACGGAGTTTCTGCATGATTACAGTTCATCACCTTAATAATTCCCGCTCACAACGCGTTCTCTGGATGCTGGAGGAGTTGGGAGTGCCCTACGAGATCCAGCATTATGAGCGTGATCCCAAAACCATGCTGGCGCCTGCAAGCCTCAAGAAAATACACCCGCTGGGTAAATCACCGGTGATCACCGACGGCGATCTGGTCGTGGCGGAGTCCGGCGCCATTATAGAATACCTTGCCCACACCTATGGCAAAGACACCATGCTGCCAGCGGGTGGCGGCCAGGCCTGGCTTGATTACACTTACTGGTTACATTACGCGGAGGGCTCTTTGATGCCTCCGCTGCTTATGCGCCTGGTGTTTGAGAAGGTAAAAACCAGCCCGATGCCGTTTTTTATCAAGCCAGTGGCTAAAGGCATTGCAGACAAAACCAATCAGATCTTCATTGGCCCGATGATTAAAACGCACATGGATTTTGTCGAGTCCCATCTGGCGAAAAACACCTGGTTTCTCGGCGATAACCTCAGCGGGGCGGATATTCAGATGAGCTTTCCGTTGGAATCCTCGATGGCCCGGGGTATCGTCGGCAAGAACCGGCCTCACATTACCGCCTGGGTGAAACGCGTGCACGCCAGACCTGCTTACCAGAGCGCCCTTGAAAAGGGCGGGAAATACGATTTTGCCTGATTAGACGGCGGAGGGCTCCGGCGTCTTTGGCCGTGAACCCTCCGCCAAAACCAGGCTCTTACTTCAATTGATCCCGAATCAGCTTCTTGTTTATTTTTCCGACACTGGTCTTTGGTATATCGTCAACAAAATCAATATGTTCGGGGATCGCCCACTTATTTATTTCGCCGCTGTCGACAAATTGTTGCAGGTGCTTCTGAATAACGGCTGCATCGGCGTCTTCCCCGGGTTTAAGCACCACCAGGGCGTGGGGCCGCTCACCCCATTTCTCGTCCGGCAGACCCACCACCGCAGCGCCAGCGACGGCAGGATGTTGGCTGATCAGGTTTTCAAGGTCAAGTGATGACAGCCACTCACCGCCGGTTTTTATAACATCCTTGATGCGGTCCTTGATGACGAGCGTCTGGTCGGGTTCAATGATGGCGACATCACCGGTATGGAGCCATCCTCCAGCCCACAGGTCTTCACCTTTCTCGGGTTCTTTCAGATAGTTCTGGGTCAGCCACGGCGCCCGGGTGACTACTTCGCCTTTGGCATCGCCATCCATAGGTAGGGTTTTGCCGCTGTCGTCGAGAATACGAATATCCACCAACGGCACGGGGATGCCGGTCTTGGTGCGTTTGATGGATTGTTGCTCCAGCGGCAGGTCAAGGTCTTCCGGCTGCAGGTGCGTCGCGGTCAGCAGCGGGCCGGTTTCGGACATGCCATAGCCGGTGTACATGTGAATACCGAGTTTGGCGCCAGCCTTACAGAGGCCCTCAGTAAGCGCACTGCCGCCGATCAGCACATGCCAGTCACTGAGGTCCGCCGTCTTGATCGATTCGGTGGCCATCAACATCTGCATAATGGTGGGTACACAGTGGGAGAAAGTCACCCTGTGCTGCTTTAACAGGTCTACCAGCAGCTCCGGCTCATACTTCCCCGGGTAGACTTGCTTGATACCCAGCAGCGTAGCCACATAGGGTACACCCCAGGCATGCACATGAAACATTGGCGTGATAGGCATGTATACGCTTGAGGAACGCATCAGCGGCCGCTCATCGTAGGTGGACAGAGCGCTCGCCATAACCAGTGTGTGCAATACTAGTTGCCGGTGGCTGAAGAACACGCCTTTGGGGTTGCCGGTAGTTCCTGTAGTGTAAAAGGTGGTAGCAACGCTGTTTTCGTCAAAATCCGGGAAATCAAAGTGTGTGTCAGCCTTGTTCAGCAAGGCTTCGTATTCGCCATGGATCTTCAGGCTGGTAGATTTTGCCCGGTTGTCGTCCGTCAGCTGGATGTAACCTTTGACCGTTGTCAGCTCGCCGCTGACCTGCTCGAGCAGTGGCACGAAATCATCATGAATCATCACCAGATCATCTTCGGCGTGGTTCATGGTATAAACGATCTGATCAGGCGACAACCGAACGTTGACGGTGTGAAGTACTGCGCCGATCATCGGAACGGCAAAGAAACATTCGAGATAGCGGGGCGTGTCCCAGTCCAGCACCGCCACCGTGTCACCTGCCTTGATGCCTGCATCCGTCAACGCGTTGGCTAGACGGTGGATGCGTTCAACAAGGTCCGTATACGTGTACTTGCTTCGGTTGGCGTAGCAGATTTCCTGATCCGGCGCGTACCGGGGCGCTGATAAAAGCAGTTGCTTGATCAGCAATGGGTACTGGTAAGCGTTATCAGCTGCGGGATGAATCTTGGTCTGGGCCATTGTGACAATACCTCTGGTTCTCGTGTGTTAGTGTTGTAGCGAGACAGAGGTTTAATCTGACACAGTTTACCCGAAACCGAAACCGTACAAGAGGTAAAAATCCGCAGGGATGAGTGGCTCTCCCGGCGGACTGGCAGAATGGCTGGCAATCGTGTTCTACTGCGGTTTACCGGATGCTATTCGTAGGTGCAGAGGTAGGCGGAATCGATGTCGGTCTTGACCTGAAAGCTGGATTGTCCAGCGACCTGGAAGCCTTCGCCGGCGCCGTAAACCATCCATTCAGACATGCCAGGCAATAGCACAGTCAGGGCACCGCTGATGACGGTCATGGTTTCTTTCTGACTGGTACCGAAGTCGTACTCGCCCGGGCTGATGACGCCGACGGTGGCTGGCAGGGTGGACGATTGAAATGAAATGGATTTTGCCTTGCCATCAAAGTACTCGTTAACCTTCAACATAAAATGTCTCCTGAAATTTTGAAGGCCTACTATACGGCAATTTAATCTTGTGAAAATGACAAATATGACGAAAGTTCAGAGCGACACCCGGGCGCAGAATCCGGAGCAGCAAAAGTACGTGAACTCGCTGCGGCGATTGGATCGATACGCCAAAATGCTGGATAGCAAATTCCGGATTCCCTTCACCCGCATCCGGTTCGGCCTCGATCCGGTGATCGGTTTGCTGCCCGGAATTGGAGATGTGGCCGGGCTGGGGTTGTCGCTCTATCTGATTGGCGAAGCCATAAAAATTGGGGCTGAACCTAAAACCGTAGTGAAAATGGTGGGCAATGTACTGGTTGAATTCGTGATTGGTCTGGTGCCGTTGTTTGGCGATGCCTTCGATGTAATGTGGAAGGCCAATAACCGGAATGCCACTCTGGTCAGAGCCCATATAGAGCAGAAGCTGTCACCCTCGAAACCCCCCAGACGATGGCTATCCTATGGGCTGGTGACGGTGTTTGGTCTGCTCATGGTGACGCTGGCGGTGCTGGTATTTCAGGCATTGTTTTTG
>JBBQMX010000337.1:0-3411 GCA_038329375.1 Pseudomonadales bacterium
CAGGATCATGTCGATCTTGTCCATCACATAATCCAGGTAGTGCAGCGGGGTTGCCGGGTTGAACACCAGGCCAGCCTTGCAGCCGCCGTCGCGGATCAGCTGGAGGGAGCGGTCGATATGGTCCGTGGCTTCCGGATGAAACGTAATGTAGCTGGCACCGGCATCAATAAACATGCGAATCAGATCATCGACCGGTGAAACCATCAGATGCACGTCGATCGGAGCGGTGATGCCATGTTTCCTGAGCGCCTCGCACACCATTGGCCCGATGGTGAGATTAGGCACGTAATGATTGTCCATGACGTCGAAATGAACGATATCCGCACCTGCAGCCAGCACGCTTTCGACCTCTTCTCCCAGGCGGGCGAAGTCAGCGGATAAGATGGACGGTGCGATCTGATAAGGCTTCATGACGGCTCTCTCGACAGGGCTGGAAGGATTCCGGCGGCAGCTGCCACCTTTAAAAGAGTGCTAGTCTAACAGTTCGCGAACATTTTGGGGGGCAGGGTTTGATCATGCAGCAAGAGCTGAAAAGAGGTTTGGCATTCACGGTGTGGGTGCTGGCCGCGATCGCGCCCTGGACCCAGGTGCACTCTCAGGATCCGGAGGGGGAGCCCAGACCTGAGCGCGCGATGGTGTCGCCCGGATTGGATTCGGAAGCGCTCGCTATGGCTTATCCGGATCAGGTGGTCTGGTTGGAAAGCGAACGTTCTGGTCGAGTACTTGCGCTGTTTGAACCCGAGCAGACCGCTCAGCCCGAAGGTGCTGTGTTGCTGTTGGCCGATGAGGGTCAGTCCGCCAACACCGGTTTGGCGGGTGCAGTCAGGGCGCCTTTTGCCAACGCTGGCTGGGCGACGATGACGCTGGGTTTACCCGAACGGCCACTCAGTCTCAAGCAGGCTCGCAGGGCCGAGCAGCGGCAACCCGACGTGGCAAATGCGAACGCAACGCCGGAGCCGGAATCCATCATGATTGACGTGATGGACAGTGATGAGCTGGATGAATTGGCAGAAGATTACCGGGCTCGCGTCCAGGGACAACTCGCCGCGGCTGTGGGAGATCTGACAGGCCGCGGCTATTCGCGTCTGGTGCTGGTGGGAGTAGGTCTTGGCGCTGTCCATGTGATATCGCAGGTGGCGAACGGAGCCGCCGGGCAAGCGGTTCTGGTGATGATTACGCCGGAATTCGAAACTGCCGAGAGGCAGGCTGTAATCGACAGCCTGAAGGCGGTGACCAGTCTGTCGATACTGGATATTGTCAGCATTCGCTCCGGTCGTGCGGTGGCAAAAGATCGCCAGAGCCGGATGAAGCGAGAGGGCATTACGGGTTATCAGCAGCAGGCAGTGGCTATCGGGCCTCGTCCGTTACCCAGGGACGCCCGTAGCCTGGTCAATCGGATCACGGCCTGGCTGAAACCCAGAGAGTGACCGGGCTCGTGGCTCATCAGGTTAACGGATTAACCAGAGGAGACACTGTGTCGGCGCTTGATCAGATCCCAGGCTTTCTGATAACGCAGCAAACGTTCCTTGGCGAGGGCAATTTCGGTTTCGCCGAGGTTTCGGTCAAGCTTGTCCGGATGGCATTCAGATACCCGCCGGCGATAGGCCTGTTTAATTTTTATAAACTCTTCTCGGGTGCCTACTCCCAGTAGCTTACAGGCTTTTTCATAACTGTCCGGCAGAGGTTGCAGTTCTGGCCGGGTAATCCAGACCTTGCTTGCGTAGCTGTCGAGGACTTCCTTCATAAGGCCTGCGGGCAGCCCCAATCGGTCAATGGCATCCTCACAGCGGTATCGGCGTGACTTGGTAGGCTGGCCATGGAGCTGGCTTGCGTGGCAAAGGCAGAACACTACCCGTAATGCCGGCGATGGCCAGACCCAATGAC
The DNA here is from genome assembly GCA_038329375.1 of Pseudomonadales bacterium. GTDB lineage: Bacteria > Pseudomonadota > Gammaproteobacteria > Pseudomonadales > Oleiphilaceae > Marinobacter. Next base: position 1,885 of record JBBQMX010000337.1, read on the forward strand.
TGAGGCGCAGTCGCAGTGCGCGCCATGCTGAAGGCTCTTCCGACTGCTTGCCCGATTGAAACTGCTTTATGGCGCGGCGGCGCTGGCGCTGGGACAGCTTCAGAGTTTTCATCAGTGATTCCGCAAAACCGATGTCAGCATTGGTTACGCGGCCTTCGGATTTGGCAATATAGCCGAGAAAGTAGAACAGACTTCGTCTGCACCACCCTGGTAGCCGGGTTCGGGCGATCAGTTCGCTGGCCTGATGACCACAGGCATTCAACTCATTCAGCAGATTGTAGAATTCCGATTCAATACGCGCAGGCAGCACCTGGTCACTGGTGGATTGTGGCATGGCTCAGGCCTCTTCCTGCCGGGTCAGCTGCCGGTCGAGTGCGGTCAGCCGCTCTGGCGTACCAATATCAAACCAGAGTCCCCGATGATGGATGCCTTTTACCTGATTTCGACCCATGGCGGCTTTCAGGATAGGCGCGAGTTTTTGTTTGCCGTGCTCCAGGTCTTCAAAGAGTGAACGGTGCAGAAGGCTGATGCCTGAAAATGTCAGTGCGGGACTGCCGCGATCGTGAACGCCACCTTGGTGGTCAAGGGCAAAGTCGCCGTCGGGATGGTGTGGCGGATTGTCAACCATGATCAGCAGCGCCGTGGTTTGCCCTGTCGGGGGCGTCAAATGCGCCAGATTAAAATCGCACCAGATATCACCGTTAACCACCAGAAACCAGTCCTGTCCGGCACCGGTGAGCAGCGGCAGGGCCTGGAAAATGCCACCGGCCGTTTCCAGCGGTTGTTGTTCCCGGGAGTAGGTGATGACAACCCCGAAGTTTGAGCCATCCCCCAGAGCGGATTCAATTTGCTCGCCGAGCCAGGCATGGTTGATGATCACCTGGCAAAAACCGGCTTCTTTCAGCCGTTGCAGGTGATGAACAATTAATGCCTTGCCACCGGCTTCAAGCAGGGGCTTTGGGGTTGTTAAGGTTAAGGGCCGCATTCTCTCCCCTTTGCCAGCGGCCAGAATCATTGCATTCACCTGTTCAGTGACCTCCAGTGTCAACTGTCTGCGGTTGTTTAGAAAGTGTTGTCAGCTTTGGTTCCACCGCATCTCTGAGCCAGGCGTGAAGATGTCGCAATGCCGGTTGCCTTCCACTCGCCTCAATCAGATATTGCACGGTTCGAGGAATATCTGCCAGATAACTCGTCTTGCCATCCCGGATCGCCAGCCGCGCGAAAATTCCGGCGGCCTTCAAGTGCCGCTGCATGCCCATCAGTTCCAGCCACTGACGGAAGGTGTCGGGGTCGGCGTGGTGCAGGCCTGCTGCCAGGCTGTTGGTTCGGTAGTACTCGATCCAGTGGGAAAGTTGCTGCTCGGGCCAGCGGATATAGCAGTCCTTCAGCAGCGACACCAGGTCGTAGGTGACGGGTCCTCGTACGGCATCCTGGAAGTCAATAACGCCTGGCGCAAAAATATCTTTACGGATCAAAAGGTTGCGGGAATGATAATCTCTGTGGACGGTCACTTCCGGCTGTGCTAGC
>JBBQMX010000338.1:0-3406 GCA_038329375.1 Pseudomonadales bacterium
AGCGAAAACCCACTGGTCCCGGCTCTTCGAGAGGACACTCCGGTGATCAAGGTGCTCAACAAAAGGGATCTGGCGGACCCGGCGGTCACCCTTCAGTGGCAGCAACAACTGGAACAACAGGACCGGCTGCGGGCCATTACCCTGACTCATAATCAGCGTACCGAAGCACTTGGCATCCTTCAAATAGCTCAGGATATGACCAGTCACAAAAACCGCGAAAAAAGCGCATTGCGGGTAATGATCCTGGGCATTCCCAATGTCGGCAAATCGACTCTGATCAATACGCTTGCCGGTCGAGCGGCAGCCAAAACCGGTAATGAGCCCGCTGTTACCCGGGCCCAACAGGTGATCAAGCTGCCAAACAACATTCTCCTGTATGACACCCCGGGGTTTTTGTGGCCCAAACTGTCGCCGGCAGCCTGCGGCTATCGGCTGGCGGTAACCGGCGCCATTCGCAGCGCTGTCATTGAGTTTGACGATGTGGCGCTGTTTGCTTCCGACTATCTTTTGACCGCCTACCCGGCTGCCCTGATGGAGCGCTATAAGCTTGAAGCCCTGCCGGTGGACGGCCTCGCATTGATGGACGCCATTGCATTACAACGTAATTTCTTCTCCCGGGGCGGTGTTCCGGACCTCCATAAGGTCTCGGAGATCCTGCTTAACGAATTGCGCGCGGGGAAACTCGGGCCGGTCAGTCTTGAAACGCCTGATATGGTAGCGTCCGAGGCGGCGGAACTGCAGCAATCGGAACAACGGGCGAGCGACCTCGCCAGGGACAAAAAGAAGTAGCCCCCTGCAAAGGTCAAATACCGGATAATGCTGAAACCGCCTACACTGATAGCAATACAGGTGTTGTGACGGAGCCTTCACCGCGCTAACGCAGGCAGGTCTGAAAAGGAGAGTTTATGAGACGGGTTGTAATCACAGGTATGGGCATAGTGTCGTGCCTCGGAAATTCCACTGAGGCGGTGCTGACCAGCCTCAAAACCGGCAAATCCGGTATCCGCTTCAATGAAGCCTATCGCGATAACGGCTTTCGAAGCCAGGTATCCGGCTCGGTGGATGTCGATACCTCTACCATAGACCGCAAGCTGAAGCGGTTTATGGGGCAGTCTGCGATGTACAGCTATCTGGCCATGCAGCAGGCCGTTGAAGCTTCAGGACTGACCGAAGAGATGATTTCCAATGATCGTACCGGCCTGATTGCCGGCTCCGGCGGTGCTTCCTGCGCCAGCCAGGTGGAAGCGATTGACCTGATGCGCAGCAAGGGAGTTAAACGCATCGGTCCCTACATGGTGCCCCGCATCATGACCAGCACGGTTTCCGCATGTCTGGCTACGGCCTTCAAGATTCGTGGTGTTAACTATTCCATGGCGTCAGCCTGCGCCACCAGTGCCCACTGCATCGGTCACGCCATGGAGCAGATCCAGATGGGTAAACAGGATATCGTGTTCGCCGGCGGTGGCGAGGAAGAGGACTGGAGCCTGACCATGCTGTTTGATGCTATGGGGGCTTTGTCCACCAAGTACAATGATGCGCCGGAAACCGCGTCGAGACCGTTCGACAGTGGCCGCGACGGCTTTGTTATTGCCGGTGGCGGCGGGATGGTGGTGGTCGAGGAACTTGAGCATGCCAAAGAACGCGGTGCCAATATTCTCGCTGAAATTGTTGGCTACGGCGCCACGTCCGATGGTTATGACATGGTTGCACCCTCGGGCGAAGGAGCCAGGCGATGTATGCGCCAGGCGCTCGCGACAGTAGATGCGCCCATCGACTACATCAACGCCCACGGTACCAGCACGCCCGTTGGCGATGCGGCAGAAATGGGAGCGGTCAAAGAAGTCTTCGGAGAGCACATACCGGCGATTTCATCCACCAAGTCGCTGTCGGGTCACTCATTGGGCGCCTCCGGTGTACATGAGGCCATCTATACACTCTTGATGCTCCAGAACGGTTTCATCAGCGGTACTGCCAACCTGAAATCCACGGATGCAAAAATCGTTGGAATGCCGATCGTCGGACCGGATGCCAAAGAGGCCCATCTCGAAACGGTGATGTCCAACAGCTTTGGCTTTGGCGGCACCAACGCATCACTGGTATTCAGAAAGCTTTAGCCGCGTATGAAGAGGCTTTAGCACTGCCTGAAATTGCGAGCGGGCGGTAAAGAGTGAATTGACGCAGAACTCAGTTAACGGCTTCCCGTATCGGAGAGTCGTGGCTTATCGCCAGCGCTTCAAGTTCATCCGCCAGGCACGAGCGCCAGGGTAGTTGCTTGACGCCAAAAGTGTTCCGGATTTTGGTGCAGCCAAGCGTCGCGTTCTCAGGTTCCAAAGAGGCCCAGGCTGGCACTTTATCAACCACTCTGACATCTCCCGGCGTACCAGGCAGCCCCACAAGCGCGAGCCCCAGATCATACTGGGAGACCGCTTCCGTGCCGGCGTACTGAAACGTTCCCCACACGTCGGCACCGCAATCCAGTTGCTGAATAATCGCCACAATCACTCGAGCAAGGTCGCGGCAAGATACTGGTTGACCCCGATGACGGCTGGAAAGCTCAATGGTTTCGTGGCTGGCGGTACTGTCCTGCACTTTGCGGATAAAACGTCCAAGACTCCAACCAGTGCGCAGGATGATGTGGCGGGGCATCAGCGTTCTCAGTGCCTGCTCACACTCCCATTGCCAGGCACCCAGCTGGCTAAACGGCTGGCCAGGATTGGAGGTGATATAAGCGCTCTGTTTGCGCCCGTCAAATACGTAACTGGTAGAAAGCTGAAGCACCGCCTGATTGTTCTCGCGGGCGTGTTCCGCCAACCCCATGGGAATACTGAAGGCAGCCTGTCGGGTTGCTTTCGGAGCGCTCTCCGCCGCTTCAGGGTCCGCCAGCCACAAGGCATTGACGATCAGGTCGGTATCGTCCGGCACCCACTGGGCAATCGCCGAGAGGTCAGCCTTTTCCGGCTCACTGATCAACAGCGGGATAATATGAAGCGAGGTCTTTTTTAACCGCTCCAACAGAATCTGTCCCAAAGGACCATAATCATGCACTACGACAACATTCACAGGGTGTACGTCACTCCATATCGTGATCGGTTTGTTATTCGGTTTATTGCGTGTACAACGCCAGGGAAGCGCTGACCAATTCCCTAGTTGTATCACTAATCTGACAGCTGCGCATATACATTCGAGCCAATGGCGACGGGGGCTCGAGCACTTTTTATTCGCTGTACAACCTGGGCACCCGGGCGGTTACGCCGGTCAACAGCTCATAGGCAATGGTGCCCGCGTGGCGCGCCACTTCGTCTACACCGACATGAACGCCCCAAAGCTCGACCTTGTCACCGATGCGGGCACCCGGCACATCCGACAGATCAAGCGCCAGCATATCCATTGAAACCCGCCCTATCAG
>JBBQMX010000339.1:0-3406 GCA_038329375.1 Pseudomonadales bacterium
GTCCTCTGTCTGAATTCCGGGCAGGGGTAGCCACATTTGTAAAGCGGCTCCAAGAAACTCGCCGCCCTATTGTACTGACGCAAAGAGGTCGTGGCGTTGCCGTATTGGTGGATGTCCACGAGTACGAGAGGATGCAAGAGCGCCTGGAAATATTGGAAGAGGTGTATAGGGCAGAAGAACAGATAGCCTCCGGGGATGGTATTGGGCATGAAGACGCGAAGGCTCGGGTTCTGAGCAGATTGGATCAATGAAGATTGTTTGGTCCCCGCTTGCGCTGGAGCGTGTCGAGGATATAACCCGGTATATTGCAGAAGACTGCCCAGATGCTGCGGTAAGGTGGGTTGATGATTTATTTGCCACATACCGAATCAGTTATGAAGTGGCAGATGACCTCCTTGTAGTAACGGTTGTGAAGAACGTTCATCGAGAACATGTCTACAAGCGCAGCTACCCCGTGCGTCAACGGGGCCGGTTTGCCGCTGCTATTTGCGACGGCCCTGACCGAACAGGATCGCCTTGCTTTCTTCACTGACCGTCGCGCCGGTATTAATACTATCGGCTTTGGCGTAAGCCCGTTTTACGGCCGGCCTTTCAGCCATGGTGTTCAGCCAGCGCTTCACATTGGGCAGGTCCGCCATATCAACCCCATGGCGCTCGTGAGGTTTGGCCCAGGGGTAAGTGGCAATGTCAGCAATCGAATACTCGCCCGCGATATAATCCCGCCCCGCAAGCTGGTCGTCGAGCACGCCGTAGAGGCGCTCGGCCTCCTTGTCATAACGCTCAATAGCGTAGGGCAGTTTTTCCGGTGCGTACTGTTTGAAGTGGTGGTTCTGGCCCAGCATCGGCCCGAAGCCACCCACCTGCCAGTGCAGCCATTGGATAGTTTGCCAGCGGTCGCGAAGGTCTGGTGGTATTAGTTGGCCGGCTTTTTCCGCTAAATATTCGAGAATGGCGCCTGACTCGAAGATAGAGATCGGCTTGCCGCCATCGTCCGGACGATTGTCCACAATGGCTGGTATCTTATTGTTCGGCGAAATTCTCAGAAATTCAGCCTCAAATTGCTGGCCTTCGCTGATGTTGACGGGCTTGATGATGTAGTCCAGCCCGGTTTCCTCCAGGAATATCGTAATTTTGTGACCGTTGGGCGTGGTCCAGTAATAAAGATCAATCATCGTCTGACTCCCGGTGTCCGGTGTATGCCTCTGACGCATTGTACAGGTAACACCCCGGCGGGTTCGAACCGCCGGTCACGACCGCAAATCTTACAGCTTTGCCAGAGCGGCGTCGTAGTCCGGCTCCTGGGCAATTTCCGGTACCTGTTCGGTGTGTATAACCGTGCCCGCCTCATCCAGAATAATAATGGCGCGCGACAGCAGACCCTTAAGTGCGCCATCGGTCATTTCGACGCCGTAATCGGTGCCGAACTCCGGGTTGCGAAACGTTGACACCGACATCACCCGGTCCAGGCCTTCAGCCCCGCAAAACCTGGCCTGGGCAAAGGGCAGGTCGGCCGACACACACAGCACAACGGTATTATTCAGTTGTGCCGCGGCCTCGTTAAAACGTCGCACCGACTTGGCGCAGGTGGGCGTGTCGATGCTGGGAAACATGTTGAGAATGACACGCTGGCCTGATAAATCCGCCAACGCCAGCGCTGACAGGTCGTTCTTAGCAAATTGCGCTGGCGGCGCCTTGCTGCCAAGGGCCGGTAAATCGCCGGCTGTTTCGATATTGACGCCGCGACGGGTAATAGTAGCCATGATGAGTTCTCCTTTGTTAATGGGGTTCCAGTATCGGCTCTAGAATACGGTGGAATGGCTGGGCTAGACTGGGCCTCAAATTGAGTCCCACTGGTTGGCGACGGGGTTTGTTGGCCACCAGACGCCCCACACAAGTTTGCAACTTGGTGTCTAGTCTTATTGAACCACTACTCAATCTCCACCAAAATCTCCCCTGGCGTCACCCGATCGCCTTTCTTGATATGCACCACAGTAACCTCCCCTGACGTCGAGGCTTTAACCTCGGTCTCCATTTTCATGGCTTCAATAACAAGCACGGGATCGCCCGCAGACACCTTGTCGCCTTCTTTCACCAGTACATCAACAATATTGCCGGGCATGGTGGTGGTGACGTGGCCTTCCTTGCTGGCTTTTGCCCGCTTGCCGCTGCCACTCTCCTTCTGGAATTCGCCCAGGGATTCCAGCGAGATTTCCTCTGGTACACCGTCGATCGTCATGAAGAAGCGGCGTTCGGTATCGCTGGTAGGGCTGGCGCCGGTGACGTGAATATCGTAAGTCTCACCGTGCACGGTTATCTTGAACTCGGTGGATATGCTGCCAGCGGCTTTGCCGCTCGGCCTGGGTTCCAGCGGCTCAGGTTGCAGGGTGCCGGCTTTGCGCTGTTCCAGATAGGCCTTGGCCTGATCCGGGAACATGGCGTAGGTCAGCACGTCCTCTTCGCTTTCGGCCAGTTCGCCGATCTGGTCCTTGAGTTTGTGAAACTCGTTGGGAATCAGGTTGGCGGGGCGCTCGTCGATCAGGTCTTCTTTACCCACGGCACGGCGCTGGAGGTCTTTGTTAAGCTCACCGGGAGCTTTGCCGTACCAGCCCTGCAAGTATTTCTTCACCTCATTGGTGATGGTCTCGTAGCGCTTGCCGGACAGCACGTTGATGACCGCCTGGGTGCCGACAATCTGGGACGTCGGGGTGACCAGCGGCGGATAGCCCAGGTCTTTGCGAACTTTGGGAATCTCTGCGAATACGTCGCGGATTTTCTCCAGTGCACCCTGTTCCTTGAGCTGGTTAGCCAGGTTGGACATCATGCCGCCCGGTACCTGGGATAACAGCACGGCCGTATCCACACCGTTGTATTCACTCTCGAACTGGTGATATTTCTTGCGCACCTCACGGAAATGCTGGGTGACCTGGTCGAGCAGTTCGAGGTCTAGCCCGGTTTCGTAGCCAGCATCGTGCAGGGCAGCTACCAGGGACTCGGTGGGCGGATGGCTGGTGCCACCGGCAAAGGCGGAGATGGCGGTGTCAATATGATCGACGCCTGCCTCAATAGCGGCCCAATGACTCATGGAGGCCATGCCGGAAGTGGCGTGGGTGTGCAGAAACACTGGCAATGTGAAGTTTTTCTTCAGTGCCCTTACCAGATCGGCGCAGGCGTCAGGGGTAAGCAGACCCGCCATATCCTTGATGGCGATGCTGTCGATGCCCATGTCCACCATGGCTTTGGCCTGATCGACGAAGGCCTGGGTGTTATGCACCGGACTGACGGTGTAGCACAACGCACCCTGGGCGTGTTTGCCAGTTTTCTTGACGGCCCGGATGCTGGTTTCCAGGTTGCGAACGTCGTTGAGGGCGTCGAAGATGCGGAATACATCAATGCCGTTGTCAGCGGC